>CAZEQQ010000065.1:2906-10134 GCA_964514425.1 uncultured archaeon | reverse complement strand
TATGGTCTTCATAACGAGAGGCTAATTCAATCCCTTCAATTAAGTCTAAATCATAATCTCTTTTTTCTTTAATTTTGCCAATATCGTCGGCATCTTCTTCTTCTTCTTCTGCTGCTGCTATATCCTCAATGTCAACATCGTCGGCATCGTCTTCTTCTTCTTCTTCTTCTGCTGCTATATCCTCAATGTCAACATCGTCGGCATCGTCTTCTGCAGCTAATTTTTCTTCTTTTAAAGTCTCCTCCTCTTTTAAAAGGTTAGTTTGAGGAGAGATTATTTTAGGACTTTTAGACAGAGTTTCCTTTATAGATGAAATTTCCTTTTTGATTGAAGTTATTTCGTTCTCAATTTCCTCAATTTTATAATTAAAATATCGAAAAGGTTCTGTTTGTTCTTCTGTCATTTTTCCATATCTTTGATGTTCTATTTGTAACATATTTGCATATGTAATTACATTGTACACTGTATCTATCATTTCAGGTAGTTCCCTAAACCAAGGACCAGCACCATCAAATTTTAACAAGATATTTTTTGCTTGTTCAAATCTTTTAACATACTCTTCTTGTTGCTCTTTAGGCAAAGATATTTTTGCAAATGCCGTTAAAGAAGATAAAGCAGTTATTAATTGCGCCTTTATTTGTTCTTCCTCATCAGGACTATATTGTCCTTTTAGAACACCCCAAAATTCTTTTTTTATAGATTCAATTGTTTGTTCTAAACTCATTTTAATACCCGAGGTTTATTGTTCTTCTTTTTGTGAAATCGGGAGGGATAAATGGGTCAATATAAAGATGTTCTCCTCTCAATTCTTCACCCAATTTTTGAACCACATTTAGTTTATCTAAGCTGTTAATGTTCCAGAAGTATAAAGAATATTTTACACCAGAATTGGCATAATCACTTAAAACATTCAGTGATGAAAGGAGTTTTTGGTAATTTGCTGAATTAATGTCGGTAGGAATATCAGTCCAAGGATTGACATGTATTAGCACATTGTTTGATATTTTTGACATTTCAACGATGCTTTGTGCAAAACATTCACTACTACCCGCAATAGTTCCTGTTTCAACATCTGCTTTAATGACTGCAGATATATCAATGTTTTTTACCCTTTTTACACTATCAGAAACTTCTCTAAGAGTTTGATTTATTAGGTTCACACGATAATTAAACCATTTAAGTAACAAATCTTTATTTTCCAAGTAATTAAAACTAAAATCTCTTTCAATGTTAACTTTAGATGCAAAGTTTCTTCTACATCGATCACAGAAACAGCTCTTTTTTGAAGGAAACATTATATCGTCAAGGATTAGTGATTCAATGGGATAATTGGTCACCTCAAAAGAAATAGAGGCTAAATATTGGCTAATATATTCTTGACTTGGACAAGCATAAAGTGGAACAGTCACACCTTCTGTTGTTACTACCTTAAAGTCAGAATTTTGAGAGAGAAAATTATCGCCATGTGAGTATAGTATAGAATCGACTTTTATGCCCATGTTATTGGCTATAGTGCAGAAAGAGTGAAAGAAAACACCTAAGTTTTTATCCTTAGGAGCGCTATTGCTTGGATAGTAGGCATATCCATTTTTTCCTTTTGCAACTAGAGCGATTCTGTCTATCAGATGCCCATAATGTTCTAAGAAGTCATCAGGGTTTACTTCAAATTCAATAGGATCTATTACTACTATTGCTCCGCTTTCTAGTATATCTTTTATTATAGTTGACACTATCAATCACTTATCCAATACTTATTATGATAAACTCATGTCTCTTATTAAAAGTTTGTTGAAAATATAAACAAATTCTAATGAAGTATGCTATAAAGTGATTAAGTTCAAAGTAGTTTCTTTATCTCTACTTCTGAATATCGCTTGGTCAGTTTCTATAATGAAAAACTCTCCAGTGACACTTATTACCGTGCCTTCCATTACATGACCACCATATGATACGTAATTTTTATCGCTTAAAACTATATGCAAATGAAGAACATACTCATTGCTTTCTTTGATTTTTGTGATATTGCCAGTACAACTTACAATTTCAGTATCAAAAGTTAGTTTTCTTGTGAGATAGCTCTTAGTCACTATATCATAAAAACCAATATGTGCAGTGCTTACAGCACCTATACCACTAACAATTCCTGAAATCATTTCATTACTTTTACAATAGTTGAGCAAATTAGTGATAATGTCATCGCCCTTTTCTAATTTTACTATATGCATTTTGGTTGTTTTCAAGTTTGCAGATTTCATGTCTAGTATTATTTTTTTTCATATTAAAAATTATCTGCATGCTTTTTCTTGCTTAAGCATAGCATCACACTTATATGCGAGGAAATTTTACAATCATCAACTAATGTGAGAGTAGTACCTTATGTCTCAACCAAATTTAGATAAATTCTTTTCTTCTAAACGAAAAGAGAAAAAAACAGATGCTATTTCTAAAGAAAATAAAGAGTTAGAAAAGGAGAACATCATTAAAGAAACCACTATAACTCATTCTTCAGATAAAGGCGATATAGAAAGGGAAAATAAAAAAAGAGACAACATGTTCATTTTTTCTTTAGAGAAAGAGAAAAAAACCAACAAAGAGAGGAAAGAAGAGAAGGAGGTTCAAACTGATTTTATTCAACCCTATTCGCCCATACCAACTATTCTTTTTACCGACCCAGATGAAGAAAATGAAGAAGAAATAAACGGAGATTATAAAGAATTAGACACATTAGAAGAAAAAGGAAGAGATTATATTGTTTTAGCACCTAAAAATCTTCCACCATCTTATCTTTTAGATGTAAGATATGACGGTAAGTTAGCTAAAGCATATCTTAAACTCTACAATCCTCAAGAAGATAAAATCTATCGTTTTTATGACACGTCAAATCATCTTCCTTATCTTCTTACTACAAGAAGTAAATCAGAAGTTGAGAGAAAATTAAAAAATAATAAAGATTACATTGGTTGTGAAACAGTAACAAAGAAAGATTTGCTCAGGGAGAAAGAAGCTACTTTAACCAAAGTTATTGCTAACAATCCTTTAGCTATAGGTGGAAAAGATAATAGTTTTCGATCGGAGTTATCTCCTGCTTATGAAGCGAATATTCGTTATCATCATAACTATATTTACGATAATGGTTTAGTTCCGGGTTTATTATATGAAATAAAAGATGGTCAGCTATTCCTTGTTAAACCAGATATCTCACCCGATATTGTACAAGCAATATCAAAAATTTTTTCTGGTCAACCTGAAGAGGTTCTTACATTACTCCAACAATATCTCCCTACTTTTTTCCTTCCTATCCCTAAAGTTACTCGTTGTGCAGTTGATATTGAAGTTCATAGTAGAGCAAACCAATTTCCTGATGTTAGTAAAGCGGATGAAAAAGTTATCTCTGTTGGTTTCTCTGATACTAATGGTAATACTTTTGTTTATGTCTTAAATGAAGAAGCAAAAGAGGTTCATACGGGTAAGTTATCATACAAAGTTGTCCAGTTCAAAAATGAAAAGGAGTTACTTTTAGCAGTTTTTGAAGAAATTTCAAAGTATCCCATAGTTGTCACATTTAACGGGGATAATTTTGATTTTCTCTATCTTAACCAAAGGGCTAAGAATCTTAACATTCCTCATACTAAGATTCCCTTTATTATTACACAAGGAATTACTAAAGATGTCTACCTTACTTATGGTCTTCATATAGACTTGTATCGTTTCTTTAGACAACCAGCTATGAGGATCTATGCATTTGGTGGTAAATATGATAATGTTTCTCTAGATGAATTAGGGGAATCTCTTTTGGGGAAGAAAAAATTGAAACTGGAGAAAGACATTTGGGATTTAGATTTAGAAGAGTTAGTTGAGTATAATGCAAGAGATGCAGAGTTAACAGTTGAACTTACGACTTTTAATAACAATTTGCCGATGGAAATCATCTTTATGCTATCACGGATTACGAAAGTACCTGTTGACGATTTTGTTCGTACTAGCGTAAGTATGTGGATACAAAACTGGATGTATTTTGAACATCGCGTAAGGAATCTCCTTATACCCCGAAAAGAAGATATCCTTTATGCTAAAGGAGATGTGTCAACAGAAGCAATGATTAAAGGAAAAAAATATCAAGGAGCAACAGTCATACAGCCAAAAAAGGGTGTCTGGTGGAATGTTTATGTTCTTGACTTTGCAAGCCTTTATCCATCCATTATAAAAACGAAAAATTTGTCATATGAAACATTAAATTGTAAACATACCGAGTGTAAGATTAATAGAATACCTGAAACCAATCACTGGGTGTGCAACAAAATAGTTGGAATAAGTTCACTTCTTGTAGGCTTCATTCGAGATGTAAGAGTTTATTGGTTCAAGGATCGTGTTAAAGATCCTTCTTTGAGCAATGAAGAAAAAGATCTTAGTAATGTAATACAATCAGCATTAAAGGTCTTAATTAATGCTTGCTATGGCGTTTTTGGATCTGAGAACTTTGCTCTTTACTGCCCTCCATTAGCAGAGTCTACTACAGCCCTTGCTCGTGATGCGATACTTAAAACGAAACAATATAGTGAAAATGTGTTAAATATTCCTGTTATTTATGGAGACACCGATTCTATTTTTCTCTATAATCCTACTCAAGAAGCTATTGAAGAATTGAAAGAATGGAGTATGAATAAATTTCATATAGAACTTGGTGTAGATTATGTTTTCCGTTATTGTGGGTTAACATCACGAAAGAAGAATTATTTTGGCATCACTACAAGATCAGCTCCTGTAATCAAAGGGTTGATGGGGAAGAAAAAAAACACCCCTCTCTTATTTAAGCGTAGGTTTGAAGAAGTTATTACAGTTCTTCAAAAAGTTGAAAATATAGAGGATTTAGAAATAGCAAAAAGTAAAATCATAAAAATGACCAGAGAACTTAATCAGGCAATAGCAAAAAGAGAGTTTGAGTTAGAGGATTTAGCTATAAAAATCACTTTATCAAAGAAACTTAAGGAGTATGATAGTTGGACACAACCCCTTCAAGCTGCGCTACAATTAATTTTAGCCTACCCACACAGAGAGAATCCTAGTGTAGGATCTGTTATTACTTACATTAAAACCAAACCCTTTAAGATTAATGCCCCCATAGAGCATATATCAGATAAAATTAGTCGTAGTGATGAAGTTTCAGTTAAACCTTTAGAGTTAGCTAGTAAAGAAGATATTGACATCCCAAAAGTAAAAGAACTAGTAAAATCTACCTTTATTCAACTGCTTGAAGCAATTGAAATTACATGGAATGAAGTTACAGGACAAAAATCTTTGGATAAATGGTTTTAAAGTGTGATGAAAATGATAAAAACAACAATGATTCGTGTATCTCAAAAAGCCTTGAGTATTGAAGAGCTCAATGAACTGTATTCATCCTTCGAGGAGAATGAAATTAGAATTCGTCGAATATTTGATCCACGTTTTTCTCTCTCTGGTGATGATTTAATAATTGAGGGAGATATAGAAAATGTTCTAGCAAAAATTTCTAGAGACTTAACTAATGTTATATCATTTAGGTTTGAAACAGATATAGAAGCGTTATTAGTATCTTTAAAAAACAAATCTGGAAAATACATTGAAGAGAGTAATCAAATTTATTTTTATGGAACAACACTCGTTGACTGTGCACAGCTTTATGAGCATTTTAACATCACTGAGAATGAGAAAATTATTTCATTGTTATTAAGAACACAGCTTGGATCAAAGATGGTTTCTCTTATGCCTGTTAAGGCTAAAGGTGTTGTTATTGTTAATAAAGAATTTAATTTTATTGAATTTATCCTTCCTACTCAAAGAATTCAAACTCTTAAAAATTGGATAGAAACGATTAAAAAAGAGAATATTGTTGACTTTGACATATTAGTAGATATCTTCCGTCAATCTGATCCAAGTATGAGGAAAAAATTTGATGAGGATTTTAATTGGATTACTAAAAATAGTCCTAATTTAGCAACAAGAATCCAATCAATAGAAGAACAAATAGATATTTCTAAAGTTTATGAAAAATCAAAAAATCTCTTTTTTGCATAAGGATTTAAGGATATTTTTCTCGCTTTTTTCATTTTTGCGTGTTGTACATCTTTTTGACTTGTATTTGGCAACATTTTACATATTAGCACAAATTTCTTCCAAGCAATAGTTAAAGTTAAAAATATTTACTCTTTTCTTGCGTTAGATTAAGGAGAATCAAGAATGAAAATTGCTAAATATTTACTCGTTGTTGCGATTATTTTGTCCATATCCTCAATGCGAACAGGAGATGCCTTTATTCCAGAGAATCAGCTTATATTTCAAACCAATCTTTTATCAGATAATAGAGTCAAAGTAGGCACAGAAATTAAAGTAGCTATTGTCATTAAAAATTACCTTAACATTACCATGAATGATGTACAAGTTTCTTTAAATTTCACAGAATCAGAACGTAGTGAAAAACTCAATTTCACTAATTGTGATTTTGGTATCTTACAGAATCAGAATGTAACATTAAATGAAACAATTCAATCGAGTCATGATGAATTCTTTACTCCTCATAATATAACCTCTGGCTATATGGACGGAAAATATTTAGAATTTAATGTCACAAACATGATTAACGGTTCAAGATTTCTCTTTTACTTCAATATTACTGCGGATGAAAGTGGAACACATTACCTTCCAAAGGTAAAATTAATTTATTATGATAATTGGGGTGACAAACAAACATTTTCTAGTTATAGAGAAATAGCACTATTCTTTTTACCTTTAGACGATCCATGGTCTAAAGACTTACCTAGATGGAACATCGGAAAAGAATGGGATATAAAAATAAACATTTTACTTTTCTACCTATCACCCATAATAATTGCAATTTTAACAACAACAGTTTTATCTTTTAGAAGAAATAAAGTGTAATACTTTATTTCATTATTTATTATATTCATAAAATCCTTTTTGTGTTTTTTTGCCTAATTTTCCTTCAGAAACCATTTTATTTAACAATTGACTAGGTTTATAGCTGGTATCTAATTGTGTTTCTAGATATTCTCCAATAGCTAACATAACATCTAGACCGATATAATCAGTTAATTCGAATGGTCCCATAGGATGGTTCAAGCCTAGTTTTACCGCTTGGTCAATATCCTCCTTTGTAGCAACACCTTGTTCTACTAATTTGTATGCTTCATTCAGGAATTGCCAAAGTAAACGATTCACAATGAAACCAGGA
>CAZEQQ010000065.1:0-2896 GCA_964514425.1 uncultured archaeon | reverse complement strand
TCATTTACTAGAACTGGTATTTTATCCATCTTCTTAACAATCTCTTTTACTGTGGCTACTACGTTTTCTGCTGTTTTTTCTCCCTTTACAATTTCCACTAATTTCATCATGTTAGGGGGGTTAAAGAAATGCATTCCAATGACATTCGCAGGGTACTTTACTGATTTTGAAATACCAGTAATACTTATTGCAGAAGTATTCGTAGCTAGGATAGAATCTACATCACATAGATTTTGCAGTTGTTGGAATAATTCCTTTTTTATTTTTTCATCTTCAATAATTGCCTCAATAACTAATTTTTTGCCTTTCACAGCTTTTTCTAGATCGGTTGTTATCTTGATGTTAGTGAGTGTATTTTCATACTCTTGTTCTGTTATTTTTCCTTTACTTACACCTTTTTGTAGAATATTTTTTATTTTTTCTACAGCTTTTTCAAGATAGGTTTGTTCAATATCCATTAACGAAACAGAGTAGCCATTTTGAGCAAAAACTAAGGCGATACCATGTCCCATTACGCCACTTCCGATAACCGCAACATCACTTATTTCAGTTGTCATAATAATCACTTATATCAAAGCATAATTATTAAAATTTAAAAATTATGGTGTTTTTTGCAAAAAAAGCAAAAAATTCTTTGTTAGCTTATAACCCATTTATCAAAAAATAACATTATAATAATGGCGAAGCCAATAAGTATCAACGCATTTGCTACAAACCAAATTCTTGAAGCTTTTAAGTTAAGTGTACGTCTTTGACTTTTTGTATACCAAGGTAAATGAACAAGATATGTCCCTCTTAAAACAGTGTATAATTCTTTTCCAGTTACTCCTGTAACAAGCCAAGTCATTGCTTCTTGAGCTTCTGTAATTCGACCATATTTATCTTCTTTCCAAGAAGGAAATAGATCTAAAAGTAAATGAGAAGCATAACCCAATAAAAATGAACCATAAGCAGGTAAGAGAAAGTTGGTTCTATCTTGTACAAAAAATACTGGTATTATTAGGATTCCTGGTAGTATAATCGAATGCGTGAGTATATTTCTATGCCTAAGGAAGGATTTCCATAACAGGTCAAAATCGGCCATTTCAGCACCTAATAGACAAGTAAGAAGAGATAATACAATCCACAGTACATTATCAGTTCCACTTGTAACAAGGGGTTTTCTTTGCCATATAAGTAATAGCATTCCGAATGCCCATATGACAAAACCTCCAATAATGTGAGATTTACGATTCATAAATGTACCTAGTTTATATCCTTTATAAAGTTTTAACCAATAATTATTTTAATATTACAAAATATGTTACATTGTGTTTCTTTTAACAATTATTTCTGGAAATGGTAGAGGAAAGACATCAAATATAGTTGGAAGGATTCTATCTCACTGTCATAATAAAAAAAGTATTCTTGTTATTCAATTCATGAAGAATGAGATTAAAGGTGGTGAAAGATATTTCTTCAATTCATTACCCAATGTCACTTGGTTGACATTAGGTCTTCCTGAATTTTACATGCCAACGAAAAATCATGAGAAATATCAACGTTTTCTAAAAGAAGGTATTAAAAGTATTGTCTCTAAATTCAATCTTTCAAACTTTGAAATAATCTTTTGTGATGAATTGCTTGTAGCCCTTTCTACTAATCTTTTGTTATGGAAAGATGTAGAATGTTTATTTTCAGCTAGTAAATTAGAAGAAATTGTTTTAACGGGCAGGATTGTTAAAGATTTAACTTTTCTATCTAACTATACTAAAGTAGAATTACATGAAATTAACCACCCTTATCAACTAGGAGTGAAAGCTAGAAAAGGGATCGATTTTTAATAGATTTAACAAAATTCATCACAATTCACAATAATATCTCTGCCATTTGTGCCTAATTTAGACGTTTTCCTCAAGATATTACCGTCTAGTGCTTCATTTATATTTATTTATAAAAGAGGCAATTTTAAATAGTCTAACCTATATCTACTAATAAGCAATGGTGGGCTTTATGAGCAAAAAAGCTACAAAAAAAACTAAAGAAACTGAAGATAACATTGAAGACTATGAGGAAGAGTTGAGTGGAGACGACCTCACAGAAGCAGTGTCAAAAAGTAGTAAATCTGAAGAAATAACTGAACTGAAAGATGTTCCAGGAGTAGGTAAAAAAACCTTGGAAGTTTTAGAACAAAATGAAATTCATACCATTGATGCCTTCATGACGAGAACATTGTTAGAATTACAAACAATGGGGTTGCAAAGAGCAACTGCAAAAAAAGCAAGACAAACTATTTCTGAGATTATTCCAAAGTACAAACATTTTGTCGAAGAACTTAGTCTTGAAGACATTCCAGGAATTGGAAAAGCTACCGCTGATGCTTTACGTGATAAAGGTCTAAATATTAGTTTGATTGAAACCACACCAATCAGAGAATTGGAAGATCGCTATGGTGTCACGGAAAATGCAGCAAAAAAATACAAAGAAGCAGTACATGAACTTCGTGGAGGCATTGATTTTATCAATGCATTTGAAATAATGGAAAAGCAAAAAGATGCGCAGGGTTTTACTTATGGAATAAGTGGAGTGGATACACTTACAACAATTGAAGAATTAGGAACATCAGGAGTTAGATTAGGAGAGACTATCGAGTTATTTGGTCCATTTAGATCAGGGAAATCACAACTTTGTCATCAATTATGTGTAACAGTTCAATTACCACCTGAACTTGGTGGTGTTAATAAAAAATCTGTTTTTATCGATACAGAAGGTACATTTTCTCCTTCCAGAATTAAAGCCATTCACGCTAGATTACAAAGAGATTTAGGATGGGAAAAAGACTTTGACCAAGTTTTAAAGGACATCACATACGCTCGAGCTTATAACTCCGATCATCAAATGACATTATCAGAAAGGT
>CAZEQQ010000064.1:0-10189 GCA_964514425.1 uncultured archaeon | reverse complement strand
CAGCGAAAATAAATTAATTTCCTACAATTTTAATGTTTTTGCCCAACCTTTAATAATAGATGAAAGAGTATTCGTCATCGTTTTTATTTCTGATATAACCGATAAAGTAAGAAAAGAGCAACTAGAAAGTATTTTTTATCATGATTTATTAAATACCTCTCTAGGTTTATCTGGTTTAATCGACCTTTTTCCGGCAAGTAATTTAACAGAAGAACAAAAAGAGTTTATCAATAATCTGAAAAGACTCTCTTATTCACTACAAGATGAAATTGAAAGACAAAAAGAAATTCAGAAAATGGATAACAATGAATTAGTAGTAGATTTAAGAGAAGTAAATAGTTCCCGTTTACTGAAAGAAGTATTAAGCGATTGTCGATATATAAAGCAAAGCAAAGGGAAAGAAATATTGATCGATTCTGACATATCTGATGTTAAGATTTTAACAGACAAAAAACTACTGTACAGAGTTTTGATAAATTTAGTTAAAAACGCATTAGAAGCGAGTGATGATGGCGATAAAGTCTATATCGGTACATATTCAGAAAAAGATAACATTATTTTTCGGGTTAAAAATTCTCAAACCATTGAAAATGGAATAAGAAGCCAGATTTTTCAACGTTCTTTTTCTACTAAAGGAGAAGGTAGAGGAATAGGAACTTATAGTGCAAAAGTTTTAACAGAATACTATTTGCAAGGTAAACTTTACTTTACTACAGATGAAGAAAATGGAACAACCTTCTATGTATCACTTCCTCTTAAAAAATAGTAACATAAAAATAAATCAAAAAAGTGAGGAAAATAATTTCTATCTAATCTATTTTAGGTTTGATAAATTTATTTTCCATGAGAGAATGGGTAAGATTTCGAGCATAGCGAATTTGTTCTTCAGCAAGTTTATAGATTTCACTCTCTTCCATTATTCTTCGAGCAACACCTTGCTCAATAGCTTTTGCACCTACTTTTGCAGCTTCTAGAGGAAATGCTCTCCAATCACTCATTTTAGGAATTATAGCATCAGCTCTTAATCCTTGCTCGTTTGCCACATCAGCTAAAGCTCTTGCTGCTGCTATACACATCTCATCTGTTATAGTTTTTGCACTAACATCAAGTGCTCCTCTAAAAATGCCCGGAAAACCTAAACTATTATTAATTTGATTTGGAAAATCACTTCGCCCGGTTCCAACAACAATAGCTCCTGCTTCCTTTGCATCCCACGGCCAAATTTCAGGGAGAGGATTAGCACAAGCAAAAACAATTGAATCTTTTGCCATTGTTTTTATCCATTCTTTTTTCACTGTTCCAGGTTCTGATTTTGAAGCAGAAATTAATACATCTGCTCCTTCAATAGCCTGAACAAAGTCTCCAGATAAGCCTTCACCATTGGTTTTTTTAGCTAAATCATATTTAACAAAATCCTCTTCTTTTTCAGTTATGATGTCCTCACGGTCAGGAACGATAATACCCCTTGAATCTGCCATAATAATGTTTTTAGGATTTACTCCTGCAGCTATTAACATGTAAGCAGTTCGGGTATTAGCAGCTCCAACTCCTAGCATAGCTACTTTAACTTGATCAATAGATTTTTTTACAAAATCTAAAGCTCCAAAAACTCCTGCTAGAACCACAGCTGCAGTACCTTGAGCATCATCATGCCACACAGGAATATCCATTTCTTTTCTTAATGTTTCTAAAATATGGTAACAGTTAGGTTTAGAAATGTCTTCCAGATTTATACCTCCAAACGAAGGCTGAAGAATTTTCACTGTTCGAATAAACTCTTCTGGATCTTTTGTATCTAAACAAATGGGAATTGCATCGACACCACCCAAATATTTGAAAAGTAAAGATTTTCCTTCCATAACAGGCATAGCAGCTTCGGGTCCAATATCTCCTAACCCTAAAACGCGAGTTCCATTTGAGATAACAGCGATAGTATTAGCACGATTTGTATAAGAAAAAGAATCTTCTTTATTTTTATTGATAGCTTTACAAGGCGCAGCAACGCCTGGAGAATACCATACACTAAAAGCGTCAAATCCCCATATATCACATTTAGGTGCAATTTGCACTTTTCCTTTGTAGAAAGGATGCAATCTCATTGCATCTTCTGCAGGCTTTTTAGCCAGTTCCAATAACTCTTCTTTTGATTTTTTTATAATTTCTGTCATAAAATCACTTTATAATCTGGCGAAATAAAAAAATATCCCTAATTAAAGGTTTTGGAATGAAGAAATTAAACTCTTAAGATTGTAATTCATTCTTCTTTACTCTAAACTCTTTTTTTAGAAACAGTTATAATTTCCAAAATCATATGGAAAATTATGGCTATCCCCGTAGCTCAAGATGATATAGATAATTTGATTCAAAGTTTATATGATGAAAATTATCAATTAAGAATGTTCATAATGGGATTAATAGTTGATCATAGTCAAAAAGCTAAAGCTATTCCTCACCTAATAGAGAAACTAAAAGACGAACATCCTGAAGTGAGAAGTAGAGGGGCTTGGGCTCTAGGGAAAATTAAAGATCAATCAGCTGTAACAGCACTAATTGAATCCTTAAACGATAATGAGTGGGAAGTAAGAAAAAGCGTTTTAAGAGCATTAGCAGAAATAGGTTCTAAAGAAATAATAGAGATAATAGTTGGAAAAATGAAAGACAAACATTCTTCCGTTAGAAGTGAAGCAGCTATTGTTCTTGAAGAATTAAAATGGTTTCCTACAAATAAATATGAAGAAGCACTTTTCCATCTTTGCAAGGGACACTGGAAAGAATTTGTTACTATTGGGCACGAATCTGTTTTAGTCGCTTTAGATTTTATGAACGACCAAAATAAAGAAGTAAAAATCAAATTGGCTGAGTCTCTAGGAGAAATTGGACAAGAAATAGGAGTACAACCTCTCTTTGATCTATTGATGTTAGATCTGGATCCGGACGTGAAAAAGAGTGCAGCACTTTCATTAGCTCAAATCAGAAATGAAACAGCTAATGATTTGTTGCTTGTAGGATTAAATGATGAAAACTGGATGGTAAGGATGTTCTCTGCAACAGGGTTAGGAAAAACAAAAAATAGATCTGTGCTACAAATACTAAAAGAGCACCTCAATGATGAAAATCTTTATGTCAGAAAAAGCGTGGAAAAAGCTATTCTAGAATTAGAAGACGATAAATAGAAAATTAAGGAAATAAAAATAACTAAAAGCGAAACAAGCACTATTCTTTCATTATAATGAAAGATGTTCTTGACCTACAAACAAATTCTTTATTTCTACTTTTCTTTCCTTTTTAGCTAACTTCTGTAAAGCATACCGTGCATCAGAATTGTCTGTTTTCAATAAAGTAGAAACCATAAGTTTTCTAGTTTTGGTGTCTGTTTCTGTTAGAACATGTTTAGAAAGAGCAAAAATAATATCAGGTTCTTGATATATTTTACACA
The DNA here is from genome assembly GCA_964514425.1 of uncultured archaeon. GTDB lineage: Archaea > Asgardarchaeota > Heimdallarchaeia > Heimdallarchaeales > Heimdallarchaeaceae > CAZEQQ01. Next base: position 6,753 of record CAZEQQ010000064.1, on the reverse strand, counting down.
ACTCTTCAACTAAAAGATAGCGAGTAGGTTTGGTAAGAGATTTATTAAGCATCCTAATTAAAGAATATTGAACGTCTTTATCATCAATTTTAGTGCTTAACATTCTAATTAAGCGCATTTTAATCTTCCTACACTTTTCTACAGTCGTAAGATGTCTAAGTAATTGTTCACGAACCCTTTTGTCCTCTATCTGAAGTTTAAGTGACCAAACCACCCATAATCTAACTTTGTTAGACATGTCGCTTAAAGAACGAAGGAGAGTATCCTTAACATCTGAAAGATGAGAATAATCACCTAAAATAGCAACAGCTTTAGCACGACAAAGGGCGTGAGGATCAGTACTTGTTATATCAATAAGTGTTCTTAAAACCTTTTTGTGCTCAGCATAAGGAACGAGCTTCTCTAATAACTCTAAACGAGTTTTCCTTTTTTTCTCTTCGGATAGAGCATCTAGAGTAGATTGTATAATTAAGGACGGAGATTGTTCATCAATTTTAGGTTTTTCTATTTTTATTTGCTGAGCTCTCTGTTGTGTCTCTAAAGGTTCTATAACAATATTTTGATTAAACTCTTTTTTTGGTTCTTCCCTCTTATATTCTTCTTTTTTAGGGGTAATTCTTTTTGGTTCTTCCCTTTTAGTTAACTCTTTTTTTGGTTCTACTTTTTTTGGCTCAACTTTCTTGATATCTTGCTTTTTAGGTTCTATCTTCTTGGTATTCTCTCTTTTTGATGTGACGTTTACTTGTGTTTGAGGAGAAGAGTGATGTTGGACTCTACTAGTTGGAGTGTACGTCGTGTAGGAGTTAGTGCTAACAGATCTCTTGTCAGATTTACTGGAGGTTTGAGCTTGAGGAGCAATAAAAGGTTGATACCTCTTTGTTTCGGTTTTTATTTCTGGTTTAGCTTCTTGTTGCTGATTAATCTTTCTCTTTGCTTGTAATTTTCTATAGAAATCTTCTTCATATTTCCTATCGTGCAAAACACAACACCTTAGTGTTAAAAGCTCAAACAAGTTAAAAAGAGTTTACATTCAAAAAAAGAAAAAGAATTTTAACTTCACTGGTATTTCATCATAAAAATCGAACTTTTTTTAAGTTTCATTCGCTTTATCTTCATTTTTGTGATATCTTCTTTTAAAAGTGTAGACTAATGCTATAACGTAAATAATAAAGCCTAGAATTACTTGAATGGCTACTATTCCGTCATAGATGACGCTATCAATAAACTCATCTGAAGGCCGAATATGAGTTAATAACCCATAAACCCCGCTTGCAAGAATTGGTATAATACTAAAAATGATAATGCCTTTTAATTCTACTTTCCCTGCTAATTGTTGTAATATTGTCTTTTCATTGCTGGTCTTTCTTTTCTTGTAATATAATAGTGTCAGCACTATAACTGCTGAATGCCCAAGAATTATTACCACCAAATATGAGTAACTTATGATCTGTATAAGTAAGAAAAATAGGATAATTAGTGCAATTATTATGTCTTCTATTTTTGATGCTTTAAATTCTTCTTGCCATATTTTCTTCCTTCCCAATAAATAATGTGATCCCATATACAATACACTAAAAACTATTGTTAGCATTAAAAATTCTTCAACTGGCCATTGACCTACTTTAAATCCATCTTGAAAATCAGGATCTGCTATCTGTCTAGCTGTCCAATAAACTATTGACCACACTCCCCAAAATATACCTAAAAAAATTGACGATAAGAGTATCTTCTTATACTCTTTCTTTATTAGCCATTTTCTGTGAAAATACCATCCTAAAATTACTGAAAGGAGTGTATGCCATCCTATGAAATATGATAACATAGTTATAAAAGTTATATCTGCTACAATGATTCCTGTAAAGAATCCTTCTATATAAAGAGGATAAGTAATTGCTATTAAAACAAATGGCCAAAAATTACTTACTTTGAATATTTCAATTAATCTAACAATGATATATACCCCTACGATATAAAACAAAACTAGTATCAATAAACTATATCCTTGTATATACCAATACATTTTTTCGGAGAAAAATATCATAATTAAAGTTGATAGAATTAAAAATTTCCATCTGTTAAGAAAAAGCAGTATTTTGTTCTCATTTTGAACTTCTGTTCTTTCTTCCTTCTCTAATTCTATGTTCATAAGTATAATTTTTAAGTTGTTATTAAATGTATTTTGATTTTTAGTCTTGATAAATTTTTTACGAAAAAGTCAAATAGTCCAATATTATTCCTCTTTTATGGCTTCTAATTTTAGTTGGGTTGTTGATAATAAATTAGCAGGGTGTGCTTTTCCTCATGTTGATGAAGACATTAAGCAATTATATTCTGCTGGTGTTCGTGCTATTGTTTCTTTAACAGAAAGAGTTCCCTCTTCTTATTCTATTCAAAATATGGGAATTGACCTCATTCATATCCCTATTATTGATTGGGGGGTTCCTAGTACAGATACAGATGTTTTTAAGTTTATTCACTTTCTTGAAGAAAAACTACCTTACAAACCCGTTGTTGTTCATTGTTTTGCAGGTATTGGTCGTACAGGTTTAATGTTAGCTCTATATTTCATTTGGTTTGAGAACATGTCTGGTAAAGAAGCTATTACCCATATTCGCAGTTTACGTTATCCTTCTATTGAAACCCGTGAACAAGAGGATTTTTTAATTGATTTAGCTAACAATCTTGAATCTTGGAAAAAACGCTATGAAAAGTATATAGAAGAGGTGAAAGTTAAGTCTCGAACTTTATTTTAGATTTTCAGTTCTTTTTCTAATATTTCTTTTATCTCGTCAAAACTATCGAAAATTCTTCTTGTTTTATCATTATTGTTTTCTACTACTATACTTTCTAGACTTCTTCCTCTTTTTGCAAATACAAAGTTTGCTATCTGTGCAGGTAGTATGTCGCTTAAACCATCTCCTACATATATAACACTAATATTTTTCTTTTTCAATTCTTTAACGAATGAATGTTTGCAGTTTGCGCATCCGTGAGAACAAGGTTCTGTTCCGAACTCCATAACCACTTTTCCTTCTTCTATTTTCATGCTATTAGCTATTATCTTTATTTCTTCTTTTTGTAAATTATTATTTTGTAAGATTTTTTCTATATACTCTTTAAATCCGTCAGAAAGTATGTAAAAATCTATACTTTGTTCTTTTAACCAATCATAGAAATCATAAAATGTTTGATCTATTTTTATGGTATCTATTACTCTATCAAACTCTTCTTGTTTTGCTTCTTTTATAAGTCCATATTGATTCTTTAGTGCTTCTCTTGTGCCCATTTCTCCATTTATCACATATTCGTCATATTCTTTCCATTTTTCTGGGGCAAATGCGGTTAACAATGCTTGTCCTGTATCTTGTGTTGTTATAGTTCCGTCGAAATCACAGATTATTATGTATTCCATTCTTTCACCGTCTCTTTCTTCTTTAACTTTCTAAATAGTTATCTATATAAATCCTAATGTTCTTACCACCTTAAATTACATGGGTGTTCTAAATTCCAGTTACCATTGAAAATCTTCTTACCTCTATTGAACAATCTAAAGCTTCTTTTGCTGATGTTCGTTTTGGTAGAATAGAAGAAAAATACATTTCTGCAGTTGATGGAGTGGTCAATCAAGGATACACCAACATTAACTCAGGTTATGGCATACGTATCCTTAAAAATGGTATCATTAGTTTTATCTCTGTTCCTAGTTTAACAAATGCCTCCCCTGAAATAGATAGATCTATCCGTTCTATTAATAATCTTTCTACTTTTAAACTCGGTAATGTTGAACTAGCTCAAACACCTATTGTTCAAACTTCTGTTTCTGAAAAAGCTAAAATTTCTTGGGAGAATTTAGAGCATTCAGAAATTGATAAGGATATTAAAAATTTATCAGAATATGTTAAAGATTTTCTCACTGTTGACGCCAAATTAGAATTTGATTTACATTTTATTAATTGGTCTGAACTTATCAGGAATACTGAAGGTACTCGCATTTACCAAGAATTTCCTTATTCTATCCTTACTGTAACAGGACGTACACTTAATAACTCTCAACAAGTTAAATATTATGTCAATTTTGGGGGTTTAGGTGGTTATGAAACTCTCCCTTTCAATGATTTTAATGCTTTAGACTCTTTTATTGACATTGTGAACCATTTACCTACAGCCAAACGTATCTCTCCGGGCGAATATCCGACTGTTTGTTCCGAGGATATGGCTTGGACTTTAGCACATGAAGTATTAGGCCATAGCTTAGAAGGAGACAATGTTTTGAGTGGTAAATCTTTTACTGCAGGTTTATTGGGATTAAAAGTTGCTCCTAGTTTTGTAAGTCTTATTGATGATCCTTATATTAAGACTGTTGGATTTTTTGAATTTGATTCAGAAGGAACTAAAGGAAGAGGAACTTTACTTATTGATGAAGGTATTTTATCAGACTTTCTTCACAGTCGCGAAACAGCTGCTGCTATAGATGCAGAATCTTCTTCTAATTATCGAGCATATGACTTTGATTCTTTACCTCAAGTACGAATGAGCAATATTTTTTTTGAGCCTAAAGATTTCTCTTTTTCTGAATTATTAGAGACAACAAAAAATGGCTTATACATTGGTGATGGTTGGGGCGGATCTTCTGAACCTCAAACTGGAGAATACACCTTGGATGCTCAATATGGACGAGAGATTGTTAATGGTGAATTAGGAGAGTATTATCTCAACTTCCAATTAAGTGGTAGGATGATGGATACTCTAGCTAATATAACGGGAATAGGCGATCGTTTACTCACTCAACCTAGTAGTTGTGTAAAAAATAATCATCGTATTTATGTGGGCTCTGTCTGCCCTAAGATTGCAATTAAATCTATGAGAGTGCGTTAAATGTATAGTGATGACGATTTAAAAACAATTGCTACTGATGTTTTGACTAAACTCACAAAGTTTTATTCTTTATCAGAAGCAGAGGTTTATGTTCTCTCTTTTTCACAGCTTATGGGAGGTACAGAATTTCGCACCCCTAAGACTTTTCAAAATAAACATCGTTCAGGGTGTGCAATAAGGTTCTTTAAGGAGGGTAAACTCTATTTTGCTTCTTTCCCTTTTGCTACTGTTCTTGCTGAAATCGAAAGTTTAGATAAAATTCTCAAATATCCTCTTGCAACAAAAACATTTCAATTTCCTACTATCACTTCTCATGATGGTAGTATCCATACGACATTTGATCCTCGTATTAGTTCTTTAGATGAAAATGAAGTTCTATCTTTTACACATAAACTCAAAGAGATCAATGATAATGCAAAAGATGTCATTATAGATGGTTCTATTTTACTTTCTTATGAACGAAGGGTTATAGCAAACACATCTCAATCCCTTGCTTTTGAAAAAGGTACATGGTGTAATATCGACTTTCGTGCACTTTACCGTAGTGTCGACATTATTGCAAGTTCAGAATCACATATTGTTACGAGGAAAATACCTGTATCATTAGATTCTATGGTCGATAATATCGTTCACGAAGCAATAAAGAGAACAATCCCACGAGCGGAGTTCAAAACTCACAAAAATCCAGTCATTCTTTCTCCAAAAGCTTTTTCTGACTTGATGGCTTTTACTTTAGTTCCTTATCTCACTTCCTCCGAATATTCATCACAAAGTCAGCTAGAGTTTCCCTATGAATTTTCTCCTAATTTTTCTCTAACTGATGATGGTACTTTTGCTGGCTTACCAAACACCACTATCTTCGATGACGAAGGTTCTTTACAAACAAAAACTCCTTTAATTAATAAGGGTAAAATAGTTAATACTTTAAACTGTGCTCAGATTCAAGAAGATGAAAAGAAACGAACAGGTAACGCTTTTCGCTTCAAACCTTTTGAAACTTTTCCAAGAAATTATCAAGCATTACCTCAAGTTTTTCCTTCAAATGTTATTGTTGAATCAGGTAGTAACAATCTTTCTTCTCTCATTGAAGATTACCCCGTAGCAACTTATATCAATTCTATCCAAGGTCATCTTACTTCTGATTATCGAACGGGCAATTTTAACATAACAGCTATAGAATCCTACGAATTAAAGAATGGTGAAAGTCAGAAAAGTCTTCCTACTCTAATTCTTAAAGGAAATATCTTTGATTTACTGAAACAAAATCCTCTGTTTTCTTTAGAACGCAGAGTAAATAGACCATTGTATACTCCTTACTCAATTATTTGTCCTAATGTCATTACAGACTCTCTTTCTATTCAAGAAGCTTATTGAGTGAATAAGCCTCTTAATACTGTTTTTCAGCGTACTTCTTTCTTTGCGTGGTTCTTTTTTTCAACTAAAACGAGTTAGAAAACATTTAAAAACAGCAATATTCTTCAAATTTTAGAAAGGAAAGCCCTAATTTCTGGTGAGTATAAATTGAAGAAATGTCGACTATTAATTCCATTGCTCATATTATCAATTATTAGCATATCTACTCTCTTCAGCGCAACACCTTTTGCTGCAGAGGAGAAATTGCCCGTCGAACCAATAACAACCACTTCGGTTAAACGTCCTATCCTCCATAATGTTACAGCGGTAGATGGATCATCTGTTCAACGCATTCATCAACGAGACGAAGCACAACATCAAGGAGCTTTTTATGTAACAAGTTTAGGTCATAATGTAACTATTTATTATAAATACCAAGGTGGTACGAATGAAACTCTCCCTAGACTTTTCGGAGATGACGGAGGATTTATCCTAAATTGGACAACTCCCATTATTATGAGTTAT
>CAZEQQ010000063.1:0-10197 GCA_964514425.1 uncultured archaeon | reverse complement strand
GCATTAACGAGCGCTTTTGCCTTTTCAGCAATAATTATGGAAAGAAGAAAAAGAGAGTTTGCCGTTCTACAAGCAGTGGGAGCTTCAAGTAGACAAATATACAAAACAGCTTTAGGAGAAAACTTGTTAATGATGACTGTATCTGTTATATGGGGAACAATAATAGGAGTTGGTGTCAGTTACCAATTCAATGGTCTCTTTTCATTTATTGGAACCATACTTGGTAGAGGAACCATTGAACGAGTAGTATTCATTCCTTGGACAGCAGTGTTACTTATACCATTAATCACTCTAATAGGAATGCTCTTAGCTACACTACTAAGTGTTAGAAGTGCTATAAAACAAGATTTGGCTATAGCCACAAGAGTAGAAGGATGATAAAAATGAGTGAACAAACTACTATTTCAAAAGAATTGCTTTCAGCAAAAAATGTTTTCTGCATCTATAAAGGAAAAGAGAACAGTTCTAATGTTGTCGCTTTAAGAGGAATAAATCTAGATATGAAGATAGGAGAATCCATTGCCATAGTGGGACCATCAGGATCAGGGAAGAGTTCGCTTCTGAGAATCCTTGGTGGTCTCCAACATCCTTCTGCAGGGTCAGTAAGTTATTTTGGCACAGACATCACACGATTACCAGAAGAGAGTCTAGTAGATTTTAGACGAGCAACAGTAGGGTATGTGTTTCAAGAACATAACTTACAACACTCAATATCGGCATACCAAAATGTTTTCCAAACATTACGATTTGCAGGAAAAAGTAGAAAAGAAGCAAAAACACGAGCTATAGAACTATTAGATAAACTCGGAGTTAAATCAAGAATGCATGATCTACCGACAAGATTAAGTGGAGGGGAAAGACAAAGAGTATCTATATCTCGGGCATTAGCAAACAACCCTGCTATTATCCTCGCTGATGAGCCAACAGGAAACATAGACTTTGCAAACACAGAAATTGTTATGGGATTATTCAAAGATTTAAACAAAGAACTGAGCATGTCCTCAATAATAGTTACACATAGCAAATTCGTAGCATCATTCGCTGACCGCAGTGTAGAACTAAGAGATGGAAGATTTATAGCAGAACATAGCAAAGACTTCGATATATCAGATTTAGAAAAAAGCAGACAAATAATCATTTCACCTGACGGAACACTGAATCTTCCCCCAGAATTGATCGAACTTATATTATCCTTCGGAGATTTATGGAACTTTCAACTCAAAATGGAAAATGACAAACCTAGACTCGTAGCAACTCCTCATGACAGTTCCTACCAGAATGTGGAAGGAAACAAAAAGAGTCTCACCTCTTGTCCTGTATGTGGAACTGAAGTAGCCACTGATCAATATTTCTGCAAATCTTGTGGTGGAAAGCTGAAATAAAAATGAATCAAAGGCTTTTCTTTTCTTTTCTTTTTTTGAATAAACTTTTTATTTTTCTTTTCAAATTACCAGTAATCCGATAGAATTTGAAATAAGAATAGCTAATCCATTAGAATGGATAGATGAGGTGATTTAATGACACGTATGAGTCAAGAAGAAATTAGAAATAAGGGACTAAAAGCTTTACTCGAAGCTTTAGGTCCAACTGACATGTTAAAATTCTTAGAACAATTTGTTGTTGGTAAGGGCAATTACACAAAAGAAAGGCATCAATGGTTGGACAAAGTAACATTAGAAACAATCATTGAAGATGTTGAGACATATACAGAAATGAAAAACAAAGATATTTAAAGCAAGAGTTTGTAGGAGAAGAGAGAACCTACACCTATTACAAGTGAAATTTATCCTCTCCTTTTTTCGGTATTACTAGATATTAGGGTTAGTGTTGCATTTTACCTTTTTTCTTCATCAAGTTGTTTTATTGTTTTCTTTCCATGTTGCAATCAATTTATCGGCTACTGCTTTGGTATAATCATCGATCTCCTTTGTGATTGGAGACTCTATGTCATGCTCTGCAATCAAATCGAATACTTTAGATGCAGGAAGACCAGAAAAATCAATAAGTTTTTTCAAAGATATTCTCCCGCTACTATAATCCTCTAAAAGTATAGGAATAATTAGAGAGAGGAAATTTTCAGTGAATATCTCTTTAACTATAGTTGATTTAGAAACCTTTTTTCTGTCTACCAAATAGTCAAGAATCTTATCGTATTTTTCATCAATTCTTATGTTAATCTGAGCCATGGTTCTCTATGCTATAATGTGTAGCAATAAATATATAAATGTAATGCTACAATTTGTAACTGTGAATCTACTAATCGATACATGCACGTGGTTGAAGTTAGATAAATTAGAAGAAGAAAGTTTATTTAAACTAGATAAGCTTTACTCAAACTTTGCTATATTTATCACACATGATGCTGAAAGAGAACTAAAATATTATAACTGTAAGTCTTATAATAAAAGCAGAACGACTATTCTTCCAATACATGATAATACTATCTATCAAAAGGCAATTGAATTAGAGTATGATGAAGCAGATGCAAGTATATTAAGTCAAGGTGACAAAAATGGTGAAATGACAATAGTCTCAGAAGATAGGATGTTACTCTTATTTGCAAGAATGTATGGTTTCTCTTCTGTTCAACTTATTGATCTATTTAAAATTCTAACAGAAATGAATCTTTTGAAGAATAATGAATTGTACAGAATCAACAAAGAGCTTAGAAGGTTGAAAAATATAACAAAGACTAGGTTTAATGAAATTAAAAAGTGGTTACGACTATAACTAGTTTAAAGTTTTCTTTTTTAAGCTCCTTCATCTTCTTTCCTCCTTTTTTTGAAGTTCTCTTAACCAATAGCCAAGATTATGTTGACAGTTAGGGCAAGTATGAGTACGAGAGATCCAAGCCATGATATGTTCTTTATGAGCATAAACTTTACAACAAGGAGTTTCTACAACATTCTTTTTCTCGTGGGGATTGAGTGGTAAAAGACAAATCATACAAGTGGAACGAGGAGTGTTACATTTGGGACATGTTGTATCTTGAGCTTCAAGTTTTTCACCGCAATTGTAGCATTTGATGTAATCAATGTCTTCTGCGGTAAAATCAAAAGTTTGGAAAATTTTACTAAACTCGTAAATAATCTCAAAAATATGAGGAATAAAAGAGATATCTCTGACTTGAACATTATAGTATTTATAATTTAGAGCAAAAATCTCTAAAGATTTAGAGAAGTCAAGAAAACGTTTTTGTATGCTTTTATTGGAAAAAAGAAGGTTAGCAAGCCTTCGTGAGGTGGTAGTGATGATGTAAATATGTTCTAAAGGCTCAATAACTATTTCTATTTCTCCCACATTAGAACTTTTAATTCTTTTTCTAACATTGATTACACAAGGATAGTCTTCAGCTAAAGAGACATCAAATTTCACCATTCCCTTTTTGGTGATCATCACATTGACTTTATCAATAAAATCGAATTTATGGTCAAAAGGAAACTCGAATTGATAAGCACAAAGAAAACCAGGCATACGTTTGATATGATAAGCTCCTAATCCAACTAAGACAGTAAAAAGTTCTGTTTCCTTTTGTGCTTGATTCTTGGTCATAAGTTCAGCTTCCAAGATAGGGGTACTTCTTCTTCTTTCCTCTATTTTAAGAAAGAAGTAGGAAAAGAAACTAAAAAATAGAAGACAAAAAAGCGCAATAAGGATAGGAAGGAAAAAATCAGAGAATATTTCCAGAATACGATGAGGTTCAAGATAATCGGAAAGTACAAAGTGATAGAGAAGAAAGAGAAAAGAAAGGGCAAGAAAGAAATACCAATGTCTCATTAGCAACATAATCTTTCTTATCGTATCACAGAGCATACTTTCATACATTGCCCCACCCAATATATATTTTACTTAATAGGTATGTCAACACCAGTTAACCAGTAAAAGACATCTAAGGCAAAAGAATGTAAATGAAAACTTGCAAAAGTAGAAAGAAAAAATAAAAGAAAAGGAGTGTTGTTAAAAATTTATCAATTATGCTCTAATTGTTTCTGTAATTTCCTAGCCCAGTAATCAAGATTCTTATGACATATTGGACAGGAATGTTTACTTTTAAGCCAAGTTAAAATATGCTCTTTGTGCGCATAAACGTTACAACAAGGAGTCTCAACAACAGTACGCTTTTCTTCAGGGTTAACAGGCGAACGACAGATAACACAAGTAGAACGAGGAATAGAACATTGGGGACAAACAGTGTCTTGAGAACTTAAAACAGTTTCACAGTTAAAACACTTAATGACATCAACTTTACTAGTCATATAGCCAATACTACGAATTTGAGAATGGAACTCTTGGATAATGTCGAAGACAACAAAAATAGTCTGAAAATCTCTAACTTGGACAGTATAGAATTTTTCATTAAGAATAAAATGCTCTAAAGTATCAGAAAAATCAATGAGAAGACTCTGAATAAGCTCTGTGCTTAAAACACGATTAACAACATCGTTAGTTTGGTTAGAAATGGAATAAAGGTCTTCAAGAGAACTTGGAGCAGATGATCCTGTCCTCTGACTCTCAATACTATTCCTCCTCTTTCGAATATGAAAAACAAGGGAATAGTCAACTTTCAAAACTATATCAAATTTAATAGTTCCTGCCTTTGTTACCATAACCTTGACCTTATCAATGAAGTCAAACTCATGGTCAAAAGGAAACTCGAACTCATGACCAATAAGATAACCAGACATCTTTTTACAAGATGACGCACCTAAATCAGAAAAAACTCTAAACAAATCTAGTTCGTTTTGCTTCTCCTTCTCGGTTAAAAATGTTCTCCCCATAACAGGTGGCTGACTTCTCCTCGCTGCAGCACTTTTCAAGTATTTGTCGTTTTTTCTCCCATCATGTATTGTTAATGAAATAGTAACGATAAAGACAATAACTAAAACTATCAAATAGCGAAGAATAACCTCCAATACAGGATTAGCAGTAATGATCCCGCCACCTGTAGATGAACTAATGAAGAATGATGTAACAACAGCAATTGTAGGAACAATGATAATAAAAATAAGATACTGTTTTTTTGCTCTTCCTCGAGTTGCTAAATGTAAGGGTAGCCTATAGATAGCCATAAGATAAAGTGTGTTAGTGAATATAAGTATTTTTCCTTCATTAGAAGAAAAAGTAAAATGTAAAAACAATTAACTCTAAAATATTAAGAATACAAAAATGTTAGGTTCAGAAACAAAAAACTGAAACAGTACTAAATTATCGAAATATAAACAATGTAATTTGTATGCTATAAGAAGTGTATATAAATGTATTTTTAAAAAATAACGACATATAAGAAGGTGGTATATAAGGACTAATCTGTTATTTTAAAAATAATGTAATGCTGAAATATAAAGACTATATTTCGTTTAATATGTTATTTTAAAGAACATTTATATATTTCCATTTTTTTTTTTTTTGTTTTACCTAACTTATACGGGTAATAAAAAATGGAATACACGAAAAGTAAAACTAAAACAAGCATTATTATTACAATACTGCTTGTAACGTCGTTAATAATACCATTAGCTAGTGCTATAGATAAAGTGGAAAATGACACAATCTTCGTATTATACGACGAAACAAATGAAACAACTTCAAAACTGACCATGCTGATAGAAACAGCTTTTGAAAATCAAGACTTTGGATACAAAAAGCAAAACTCAGTTAATCCAATAGAAGATTTAACAAAAGTTGATGCGAAACATATCGTGTTAGCTTATCATGGAAATGAGAAGGGGTTAATAGTTAATGATCAACTCTATTCCTGGAAAGAGATACAAGAAAAGATAAATATGAATCTGAACAATAAATACATCTATCTCCTCTCCTGCTATTCAGCAAATATAGAGATTAACAATCACATGCTTCATGTTATTGACGGGAAAGAAGATTATTACGTTGCTTACCTAAAGTTCTTACTAACATTTCATTATAATGTTAAAAATAGCCACACTCTTCTATCACACAGAATATTCGCTCAAGCACAAACATTTTTGGATGAAAATACAAACGAAATACTACAGCGAATATTATTTATTAAAGAACCTTTACAACACTATGTTCTCGATAGCAGTACAAGTTTACAATATGGTTATCTCTATGAAACTGTAGAACAAATAAAAAATACTGTTCGTACTATGGCTAAGATTATTGCTTTACAACATACTAATTTGGAACCAGCTGGTAATCTTCTTGGCTTCCTTCTTGACATGATATCTGGTTTAGGGGTACCTTTCATTCCCAGTGGTTTTGAAGATTCTTGGAATGATTGGAAAAGTGGTTTTGAAAGCGAATTAGAAAATATCTTAGAGCAAGCTCAAACTACACAACAATTGAATGACATAGTTGATTTTTTGGCAACAACAAATGATGTTTTAGATCCATTTATTGGGTTCTTAAACTATAGATACGGAATAAACTTCATTGCTGAACTACAAGGTCTTTATGGGCATTTTCTATTTTCATTACAATTGGTTCTAACTGTTTACTTATGGGCTGAAGCATCAATGAACAGCAACACTAATCAAAATGCTGATTCTATGGTATTAACATTAGATAGAGAAATATATAATTCATTGTTTCCTTATATAAATTATACAACAGATGATGTATACTCATTATACGATCGGTTAGAAGATATTTCTAATGCTATTCTAAATGATATTGATTCAATAAATCCTAACATATCTATCCTAGTTAACCCCACTAACCCTACAAGCAATAGAGATATAATAGTGAATATTTTTGAACATTATAGTAAACCTCTAGGTGCAAGAGATGTAATGTCTAATGATATGAGAATGCTTTTTGAATCAACGATGTACAGGATACAAACACTGTTAGCAAGTGTATATAACCATTTAAACCCATGGTTTATACAAAATCCTTTAGATGTAGCTTATGTTAATGCAACTGTAACGAGTATATCTATGACTTTGTTTTCTACGACAATTACAATCAATTACAAAATTGATAATTATGGTGGGAACCAAATTAAAGTAACTAGAATTGATGTTAATGCTCATGAAACATCGAATGGCAACACTGCAACCAAAACACATTATGTAACACTTCTACCAGTAGATACTCTTACCAGTTCACTATCTTTATCAAAAAAATGGTGTTCGCTTCCAACAGTAACCGTGAATTTTATTGTTATAATTGCAACAATCGATAGTGGAGGTGGTGGTGATCCGCCACCTGGTGGAGGCACTCCTGGACTATGGTAAAAGATAGAAATCTTTTTTTTTTAGATTTTAGGAGTATGAAACATGTATAAAAATTATCTAGACCAGTCTATTCAATTAACTATATTTTCCAACAAAAGAAAGAATATTATGTTCATAGTATTTAATCTAATGAGCATAGGACTTCTTATTACATTATTGAGTGTTAGAGTATTAACAGTAAAACAAACTAGCTTTATTGTAAAATCATCACAATCATTAGGGGATTATGAACCAGTAATGGTTGATAATTTTACTCTACACACCTTCAATTCATCTGTATTTATTTATTTGCTTATCTTGATGATTTGTACATTAGTGCTTTTTAGCAGATATACCCCTCGCAAAACAGGAATAATGTATATATTATTAGCTAGTAAGTTGCTTTTTACACTTTGCAATGTAGAGTTATATCTCTCTCAAGTGTTCCACATAGCTTTTTCTGCAGTTTCACCTTTTGGGATGATGTCTCTGGCAATTGAGATTAATCCCTTATATACCTTGATAAAGTATATTGTTTCTTTCTCATTAATTCTTACAGGTTCATTTTTGTTATTTTCTAAAAAGGAATCTTTTTGTATTTCTTCTAACGAAAAGAGCCCATCTACAGATAGACTTTTTCCTTGGGTTAATCTCCTCTCTTATTGGGGAATTATATTTCTTATAATGGCTAGAGTGTTTTATTCTTACTTCCTTTATCTTATCATTACTACTGTTGTCGAACAAAACCTTTTTACCCTTTTTTTGCTGAGCTTTAGGCTGACATCAACTTTGGCAGCTATGTTAATTACAGCATTACTTCTCTTACTTTTCAAGAATATAAAAGAGCCATATGGAGAAGTAAGAAAAAGCATAAACCTCACCCCCTTCACTAGACAAAAAAAAGTTTTAGTATTATCAACTTTGGTTCTATGGCTTTGGTTTTGTAATGCTATTAGTGCCTTATATATCCCTTTTTTCATTTTCATCTCTGCTCCTCAAAAACAACTTCTATTTTTCTTTTATTCCTTCCTTAGTAGTGGTGGTATATTTCTATATGTTTTAGGATTATTCTTTGGTCTACGGAAATTGGTGAGTGAAATAAAAAACAGAAAGAAGGAGGAATTAGATTATGAAACTATCTTGAGCAACAATAAAGACCCCCTCGTCGTAGAGAGTGAGAAACCAGCAGAGAAAAGGTATAACTGGATTAAAGGGATTAAGTCCTTTTTCAAGAAAAAGAAAATTATTCAATTCTCTCTATTCTTTAGGTCTTTGATGATAATACCTTTACTTTTCTTTCCTTTTGAGATGATGGGATTCTTTTCACTTACTTCCTTTGTTATTCCTTCAAATCTTGATTATTCTAACTCTTTTGGATTGAACTCCTACATTAACAGAAGTATTGATATAAATGAGTGCGAGTTGTACGAAAATGGGTCTTTCCTCTTAACATTTACATTAATAGTAGACCATCATAATGCAATATATAACACGAGCGTATTGACATTCGAATGGGGAAATGAGTTACTTTATCCGTCTCTTCATTTTAATTCTTTCATTTTTGACTTTACTCAAAATGGACAAATTGATCAAGTACTACAATTCTTAAACATTAGTTTTGTAAGCGGACCTCAACACTCTGATTTAAATTACCCTAACAGTGGAAATACAACTGCTTTTATTCAAGGCATTCCAGGAATTTACACCTTTTCAGGTAGTTTTAACAATACATTTCTAGCAGATGCTAATATCACTATAGCTTTAGGAGATCATGACTACAACACAAAACTTCTCTCCTTTCCTTTTACTCTACAAGTTAAACCATCTTCATTCTCTGATCTTCATTCTCTTGTTAACTTAGCAACTAAAAAGGAATATGCTACAGCTATACCCAAAGAGTCTCCAAAGAGTTATTTCCCCTTATCAAAGAAATGTTTTCTCCTTCAACCGTATTAAGTGATTTCCATCAATAACAGGATTATTCAATGGGAGGTGGATATCCTGCTATATTATGGTAGAGAGAAACATTTTTCTATTTTTTCTTTTAACTACATAGAGGTAATCTAAATTAATAAAAGTTCAATATCCGTATTATTTGTGTTTAAGAACAAAATGAATAATATCGTATTCTATCTGTTAAATTTGTTGGTTATAGTGCTTCTATTTGTGTTCGCACGTTTAGATGTTGTTACAATTAAATTTACAAGCTATATTTATCAACCTTCAGAAGTTGATTATCTAACTGAATTAGTTTTTTTCGAGAACTGGAAGAGTATGGGTATGAGTATTTTCTTCTATTTTATGATATTTATGATTTCTTTTTCACTAGTATTAAGCAGATACTCACCCCGTAAGATAGGAGTTTTTTATTGCTTAGTAGCGATTAAATTTTTTGCTGTAATTAGTACTATAAGGATAACTTTACTTTTGACATTTATGAGTAAATGGGCATTAGATAGTTCTGATGGTATGAACTCCTCGATGTATATAGAGTATAACCCTTCATTTCTAATTTTACAAATGGTCATTGTTCTATTATTGTTGACTTTGGGTTTGATTTTATTACTTTCAAAGAAACAACACTTCCATCTCAATGACCAAGATACTAGTCCCCTCACTAATCTCTCTCCTCAATTGATCAACCTCTTTTCCTTTTTTCTTCTGTTCAGCTTTTTTACTACAAGGCTATTTTCTATTCTAGATCACATAATTGTTCTTTTTGAAGAAAAATCTGTACTAATTGATGGTTTCATCGTTCTCTTGAAACTCCCTATTGGCTTTCTACTATTATTTCTTATATTCTTTGCCAAATCAGTCTTAGTATTTCTACTTATTAAAAATTTTAAGGAACCTTTCACTGAAGAAAATCAATATTATAGTTTTTCTCATCTTTCAAAAGCGAAACTCCCTTTACTATTTCTTTCTTTATTATTGATTTCTTGGCTTAGTATCGCTTTTGGTCTAATGGATATTTATACCCTTGCAGGAACTGGTTTTG
>CAZEQQ010000062.1:0-10342 GCA_964514425.1 uncultured archaeon | reverse complement strand
AGATTGCGTACATACGAGAAATCTTCTGCTGTAGGTGCCCTATTTCCATGAAGTATCGTCTCATTTTTTCCATCTCCTGTGATATCAGCAGTAAAAGTTCGTTGTAAATCATAACTTCCTTCTATTTGTAAATCTTCATTTTTTTCCATTGTCCACAACGTTTTACCCTTCTTTGGACTTAACGCAACGAGACTATCTCGTGTGCTGACCACCACTTGTTCTCCTTGTTCTCCTTCTTCTAATACCGCACCAGTAAAAGGCTCTTTAATCGTTTGTTGCCACAAATATTCTTTTTCTTTAGGTTGGGTAGTGTGCACTATTACTCCTATAAGTTGACTTAAAAGAAAAGAGGATAAGAGAAGGATTACTAAAATCAGTGCTCCTTTATATGCTACGTGTTTCTTCATCTTTTTTCTCCTTGCTTGTTTATCGAAAGAGGGGTAGTCCTCCTGGTGTGTATTCCCCATATACTACGTGTTGTGTTCTCGTTTTTAAGTTTTGGTTATCATAAATTGTAGTGTGTAAAGTGTTGATTTTATTTAACATCTGAGCAATATTTTCCCAGTCATAGTAATATTCTATAAATGTCACCGTAATTTTAATGTAACTTATTCCAAGATTAAAAGCTGTCCGTGTAAACTGTTGGTAATAGTTTATAGTTTTTATATTTTGCATCATACTGGAGGAGTATGTCCGTTTTAGTATAGTTGTTTTTACTATTCCTCCACTTCCTTTTTCTTGTATCTCTAATTGCACTTGCATCCCTTTAAATGGTTTATTTCCTGGATACAGTGCAAAGTTTATTGTACATGCCGTTGTTACTACTCCACTTAACGAATTCTGTTCTGTTGTCCTTATTTGTATCTTTGACATTTTTCTTCCATCATTTTTATTTGTTTTGAACACTTTTTCTTCTAATACGTCCGCTATCCCATCTTTATCCGTATCATAAACGAATATCAGATTTATGAAAAATGCTTTGTACATCGTATATGTTGCTACTAAGGCTCTTTTTAACTGTTCTTTCATCTTTTCTTCTGCGTATTTGGTAAAGCCGTTATGCTGTTTCAAGTTATCATATAATGGTTGAGCTTGCAGGAAACTTTTATCTATCCATTCTTCTAGCACTTTTTCGCGGTTACCACCTATCCAGTCTTTTACCCACCGTTCTATGTCAGACTGTACTATACTTTCATCTAGATAACTCAGAAGTTCATCTTTCGTTTGTTGATCGTGTGAAGCTTTGATTATATGTTTATTTGCTTCTTTTTCAAAAGTATTGTGCTGATTTTTAAACTCTTTATTAAAATCACCAATGGTTTGCAAAGTATTGTATAATGAACTTCCGAAAGATGATACTTTACCAATAAAAACACCCATGGCGACACAAGTTAGTCCAAAATACCAAGGATTAGCTACATAATAACCTGAA
This sequence comes from uncultured archaeon, assembly GCA_964514425.1. GTDB lineage: Archaea > Asgardarchaeota > Heimdallarchaeia > Heimdallarchaeales > Heimdallarchaeaceae > CAZEQQ01. The sequence continues at coordinate 8,910 of CAZEQQ010000062.1, read as the reverse complement.
AGAAGCGCTGCTACAGAAGAGCTCATTGCAAGATTTCCGAGAAATTTTAACCAATCGTTGAAACTCTTATTTGGTTGACTAAAAAAGAAGAGGAAGTCATGCATATGATCATACAATGGTTCAGAGAGAACATGTGGTAACAATGCTACTACTGCTGCTTTTTTCCATTCTTCCTTCATATTGAAAGTTATGTGAACAGGAAGTTTTGTTTTTACTCTTTCATCTTCTCCTACTAATCCCGTGTGATAAGGAACATGGATGTCTTGAAGGAAATGCATGGCGTTGGTAAGATTTTTTACCCATACTTGTGGATCTGAAGGTGTAGTGACAGCAACTCGTGAGGCTACATCAAATTGATGGAGTATTCCTTGTACAGCTTGTCCTTCATAATTATCCTGTATCTTAATGCTACCATCCTTTTTTCCATCTATCGAATCAAGAGTCGTAAGGACTTTCGTGACGTTTTTCCACTCTTCTCCTGAGAAAATGCTCATCCATGAAAATGGAAACAGCAATGAAATATCTACATTTGCTTGAATATCAAATGCGATATGACGGAAAATGATATCTCGTTGATGTTTTGGTAACGCTAAGAGTTCAGGAATAACATAGATAGAATTTATCCCTGTAAAGGCATAAATTTTTTCATCTTCTGCATCTGTGTCAGAATAATACCTATTCATATCCTCTGCAATTAAGCTAGGAATATAACTCCTGCCCCTCGCTTTGAGTATCCAATCTATCTGAACAATTTTTTCTAACGCAAAATAATTGAGTAAGAAATGTGTGCTTTGGTTTTGTGTTGTGTGCGTATAACCTGCCCATAGAGGTTCTACGGGAACGAGAGTGCGAAACAATAGCTGGTATTGGGTTGAAAACACATAGTTATACATTTGTTCTACTAATTGTTCATTTGCAGTTATAGCTCCTATCGTGTTAATTGTTGCTATAACTGCTAAACTGTAGTCTATTTGCCCTTTTTGTCCATGAACCACTTTTGTTGATGGTGTTATCTTTTCTTCGGAATAGCAAGAGAGAAAAAGATGGTATTTTGAGGGAGATGATTCCACTATCTGTGCCACCTCTTCCCATCCTATTCTTTCCGCACCTATTGTCATACCTTCAGGTGTGCCATGGAAGGCATAAAGAATAGCTGTCCTTTTCTGTTGTTGTTTTACATGTTGTGCTAAACTTTCTATTTCTTCTATTTCTTCCCATTTCACTTCAAAATATTCTCGCAAAATACTTTCTAGTACTTGTGCAGCTTTTACTGTTGTTTTTGATGCAGGATCAAAATATATTGTTATTGCTGTTATTTCTTTGTTTTTTATCTCCTCCTCGCCCCCCCCATGAGAGGTGCCCCTATGGGCTGTAGGAGGATGAGCATTCCTATTAGTATAGTCGTTACTTTTACATTCATTTCTTTCACCCTATAACTTCATTTGTTCTTTCATTAACTCTTATTATTATTCTCTACTCATAAATGTTTTATAGAGATTATATTATTATCTGATAATAGTTATTTATAAACCTAATCTTTTTTGAAATGTTCTTCATGCATCATACATACTATACATTCACTTAATGTTGAAAAAATGTGTTTATTCTATATTTAACGTATTATCTGTTCTATTTCACTTAAAATTATTTTTAATGATTTTCTACCCTCTGAAAAATTACCCGTTTTTTTGTTAACCCTAAATTTAGATCGTTTGTTTACTTACTGGTTATACTTTTACTAACTATTAATTCTTTAGCAATTTTCGAAGCAGCTATCTTTGCATGTTCTTTCCCGTTTTCAATGAAAACTTTATTGGTAGCTTTACCCGCTCCAGCTGAGCCTATAACAAAAACACCTTCTCTTTGTGATTCAAAATGTTCTGTTAAGAGTACTTGAAAACTATCAGAATCTAAAGTTATTTCCCACTTCTTAAGTAGTTGAATATCTGGTAAATAACCTGTTAGAATAAGCACATAATCAGCAGGAATAAAGTGTAGTTCATTATTGCACTCAACTTCTACGCCTTTCATAGTTATTTTTTTTACTTCTGCAGGCATTAATGCATCAATTTTCTTTTCCTTGATTCTGTTCTTGATATCTGGTTTAACCCAATACTTAACTGCGTCATTAACATCCTCATATTTGTGAATTAATGTAACTTTCGCACCATATCTATACAACTCTAATGCTGTTTCACATCCTGAATTCCCTCCGCCGATTATTACCACTTCTTGGTCATAAAATTCATGTGGATCACCAGAATAGTAACAACTAACATTTTCTCCATTTTCTCCTTTCTCTCCTGGTACGCCTCCTAAACCTTTTGGAGTATCAAAATATCCTGTTGCTACAATTACATATTTTGCTTCATATTCAAAAGGTATCTCTTCTCCTCGATGTTTTTTTAATCCCTTGACTTTAAAATTCCCTTTTTCCCCTTCTATTGCTTGCACCTCAGAATGTAGATGGAGAGCTAATTTTTCGTTTTTGATTACTCCTCTATAATAGTCTAAAGTCTGCTGTCTCGTTGGTTTGTTATCCGTCGATGGAAAAGGATGATTTCCTATCTCCAATAAATCCGCAGATGTAAAGAATCTCATGAATACTGGAAATTTAAAAACTGAATTAACAGTTACTCCTTTTTCTAATATTAATGCTTTTAAGCCATATCCTTTTGCTTCTATTGCTGCTGCTAATCCTACTGGACCTGAGCCTATAATTATTAAATCATGCTCTCTTTCATCTATTATTTCTTTACTTTCCATATTAACTTTTTAATCAAAAACACTAAATAAACCTTAGGTTTAACCAATTCTGAACATACTCTTATTTTACCACTATGTGAAAAATTCGCAAGAGAGTTATTCACCAACTTTGTTGGATATCTTAGTTCAGTATTTTGTTGTTAGTGCTTCTTTTAGTTCTTGTAAGCAGTTAGAAGATAGTAATGCTTCGATTAAATACTCAAATTTTTCTAGTTTTATGTTAACTTTTTTGTGAAAATCTTTCTCATTGGTACTAAAGCCAAAATCTCTGACATCTACTTTATTTAATCTCGCAACTCTCATTATCCATCCTTCTAGACGTGGATCGAGTTCTATCAAAAGATTATCATTATTTGCTCTGTAAATGATAAAGTTGCACTCTGTGTTCCTTTTCTCAATTCTAAATTTGTTGTATAGAGGAGAACGATGTGCTTCATTGTCTCTGTCGACTAAACCAATCAATCCTTCTTTTTCTAGAAGAGCTTTCAAGATATTCCCTTTCCCTTTCTTATGTTCAAATTCTTTCTTCGTTAGATGTGGTAGGAGTTTTTTAATCAAAACCTGATCTGGATTACATTCAAACAGAATCATTTTGTTACTCCTTGTATCGTTCTAGATTAAAGAATATGTTATCCCAATCATCTATCTCTTGCATCTGTTCATCCGTTACTTTGTATAAAACTGTTTCATGCTTCTCATAAGAAACAATGAAGAGTGCTAAATCATTAATAGGCGTTTTTTCTGCAATTGATGTTAGAAAATATGGATTATGAGTAGAGATAAAATATTGGTTATTACTATCATCCAAAGCAATACCTTCAGATAGATATTTGGAATAATAAGGGAATAGATGTGTTTCTGGTTCTTCAAGAACGATTATAGAATTTTTTACAGTTTGAAGGACTGCTAAATGCATAAAAAGATAGTAGAAAGTATCTGCAATCAAATCTAAAGGGTAAGTTATGAGAATACCATTATCTTTTGCTATTTCTACTTTCTTTTCATCCAACCTTATATTGATTTTGAGGTTATAAGAGCTAAGAATGTCAATAAATGTTTCTTGTAATTCTCCATTACTCTGCAAAATCGTTAGAAAGTTTTTCCCTTGAGGTGGTAGAAGAAAAGAAAAATTGTCTAATGGAAATTCTTTTTGCGGAGTAAAGCGATAAAATAGTATCTTCGTGATAGATTCAAAGATTTTGTCCTCACTACCTATTGACGAGAGGATGTTGGAGTTATTATCGAGTTTTAGTACATACTCTGTATCGTTTTTTTCTTCCTTCTCTTCTTTCTTTGGATATTTGCAAAGATTAAACTTTATTTCTGAATCTTCCTTCTCAACTTTTAGTTTAAGTTCATTAGTTTCTACTTCTATAACATTTTTAGGGTTGTTATCTCGGAATAAATTGAGTAGCGTATTATATCTTACAAAATCATTACTTATACATCTTGTATCTTTTGCTTCTTTATGGTATTTTAAGGAAGATATTAACCCCAGAGCCTCGAAGATATTTGATTTTCCTGAATTAGGAACACCAATGAAAACATTTACTCTTTTGGCTTTCAATTGGATATTCTTTATAGATTTGAAATTTTTTATTTTTAATAGTTCAATCATTACTTCTTAATCCTCTACTAGTTAAGTTGTTTCTGCAAGTTCACTATTGACTATCCGAACAAATCATAAAAATTTTTCTTTGACTTTTATGCTTGTCTATCAAAAGAAGTTGAGATTTGGAAAATTAAAAAAGGGAGTTAAAGCAACCCTTCTTTCACTTTTTTGACAAACAAAGAATCTGCTTTTACCCAGTCTTCTTCCGCTTCTAAACAAATTTCATTAGTTCGTTTATTTGCTTCTTCGATAATTGCATCCTCGTTAATAGTTGTAAAGTGGTTATTATGTAGAATTAGCTTTCCATTTACCATTACATTATCCACTTCAAATCCTGTAGCTGAATAAACCAAATTAGGGATGAAATTTTTGAACGGACGGCTAATAATAGGGGTTAAATTGCTTTTCTTTAAGTCAATAGTTATTATATCAGCTTGTTTTCCTACTTCAATAGAACCTATGCTTTTCTCTAACCCTATAGCTTTAGCTCCTTCGATTGTAGCCAATTTCAGTGTTTCCCAAGCAGGTAAAATAGTTGGATCTTTATATACCACTTTGGACACTATACTGATCGTCCTCATTTCTCTTACCATATTATGTGTTCCGGGACCGGGTGCTTGATCAGTTCCTAGTGCAACATTTCCCCCTAACTGCTTTAATGGATAAACAGGAGGAACAACACCATCTATCATAGCAATAGAACTAGGGCAACATACCACTGAAGTTTTATTCTCAACTAGAGTTTCTTTCTCTTTCTCGTCTGTATCATGACAATGAGCAGCGAGTAAATGCTCTCCTAGAAGATTGTTAGCTTTTAGCACTTTAACTGTTGATTCTTCTTTTCCATACCTTCCTTGTATTTGTAAACGCTCCCTCTGTCCTTGTGCAACGTGCATATGAACTTTTCTTCCATGCTCAATAGCTTGAGACTGTATTGATTGCAATAAATCTAAAGATATCATATCTAAGGCTTGAGGACCATACGCACAACTTACTAAAGGATGATTGTCATATTTACCGAATAACTCTTCTGCTTTATGGAAAGCTTTTTCTCCTTTTGTTCGATCAAATTCATAAAGATCAGAAGGCTTCAGTTGTCCTCTATTAGCACTTATTTCGTTTATTGTTTCAGTTGCAAATACTCTGACATTAAAAGGTAGGTGAACTTCAGTCATCAAATCAGCTACATTATAGGCATATTCTCCAAAAGTCGTCGTACCTGTTCTTATACCTTCAATAAGACCTAATTTTGAACCCAACAGAGCATCTTGGGGTTTTAGATGCATCGACAAAGGACCAATAGCCTTATTCATCCACTCAATTTCAGGAACATCTTGGGCAGCACCACGAAGAAGAGTTATACCTGTATGTGTATGAGCATTAATAAAGCCAGGAAGAACAACATGGTTTTTAACATCGATTACAGTTTCTACTTCAGTGTGAACTAAATCTGCTGTTTTACCTACAAACGTTATCTTACCATCTTCACTTAAAATAGCTCCGTCTTCAATTATCCCTAAACCATTATTGGCAAATGTTATTACCCAAGCATTTTTGATTAAAACTGACATAGGCAATTATTCGTTGTGGAAATAAAAAAGTTACCCAAAGAGAATTGAATAGAAAACAAGAGTGAGAGAACCATTTTTTCGCAACCTTTAAGACTATCTTCATCTAAGTAGAATAAGAATGAATCACTTGAATAAAGAAGAGATAACTCGCCATATCCATAATCTGGTTGAAAGTATAAAAGAAGAGAATGATATTGTAGGTGTAATTCTTTATGGTTCTTTTTTAACAAGAGAATATTCTCGAGATGTTGATATCGCTATTGCTTTCAAAAGGAATACCCAGAAAGAAAGAATGTTCAAGAAAAGAATCAAACTATCAGGAGAGTTTCCAGACTATTTGGATATACAAATTTTTAATCTTCTACCATTAACACTACAAAAGGAAGTGTTGAAAGGGAAGATAATGTACATGAAGGAAGAAATGTATGAAATAGCTTATCAAGTTTTACTTGAATATGAAGATTTTGAAAGATTTAGAGACGAATATGTAAAGAGGTATATGCTTGAACATTGAACGCTACATAACAAAATTAGAACAAATTAAGAGAAATTGTGAATTAATTAAAGAAAAACTTCCCAAAACATTTGAAGAATTTAACCGCCTGGGACTTATAAAGGATGGGATTTACAAAAGATACGAGTATAGTGTGGAGTTGATAATTGAAATAATCTTAATGATCAATTCTGATTTCCAACTTGGAATTCCTAATGGTATAAATGAAGTAATTGATCAATTGGTTGAGCAAGAATTTCTTTCTTCAGAGATTGCAGGTTTAATTAAAGCGATAAAGGGGTTTAGGAATGTTTTGGTCCATAGATATGGGGTTTTAGATGAAGAACTAACATTTGAAACAATAAAAGACCGGTTAGACGATTTCGAGAAGATAGAAAAAGAGATATTGGCATTATTAAAGAAGTATAAAGATAAAAAATGAAAAATACTAAAAATACGAAGACGAATCAGAATTATTCTAAAACTAATCTTGATTTTTCAAGAACAGCGATATTCGGAGGTTCTTGCACCCCGGTAAGTCTTCGTTAGCAGTAATACTTTCAAAACATTATTCTTTTCTGTGTTTCCATTTAGTATTATTTGGAAGGATAGTACTATGTCATTTATGTAAAGAAATTTACTTAAAACCTCTATTTGATAGGAGGATGAATAGCAGCCTTGGTTTTCTTCATCCCTCTTCTCTTGAAATCATCTAATTTTTCTTGATATCTTTTTATATAGTTTTCACCTTTCAATATTATTCCCTCATCAACAGAATCAATAGCTGTTACATGATAGGTGTTAAACATTTTATCAAATTCTTCTGGAGTATAACAAAAGACATCGATAGGTAGGAGTGGAGCAGTTTCAACAACCCACTCAGTGCGTTTCAAATATTTTCCAATGAAATCAGCTATTATCAATAAATCATAATCACTGTGTTCAAAATAGCTCCCTTTAGCTCTTGAACCAAAAACAATGAAAGCATGTAGAGGCACTCGATCACCAATTTTATCAATCATGACAACAAATAATTTAAGGAGTTCATCTCTCTCCATCGTCTTTATCCTCCTGTTGAATAACATTTTCGTTAATAAAATCAAGAATTCTTTTTACGTCAGCTTGTACTGTTTCTGCTATCTCATTATCATATGCTTCTTTGGGTGACAAAGAAGGTAATGTATCAGGATATCTAGTAGTGGTATAATGCCTATCTAGCTGCCTAGCAATAGACAAAAATTGTTCATATTCGTTTTTCTCCAAATTTATTAGTTCTTGGACTAATTGTAGAACAGAATGGCCCCAAGGTTGTAAACCATAAAAATAGTGTAGTGCTTTAATCGCTTTTTCTGCTGATTGCTGAAAATGGAAGACTGCAAGATTATACTTTTGTGATTGTTTAAGTATCATACCTGCTTCGCCTCGAAGTCATTATTGGCTTCTTCAAACCATGCAATGAATGCTTCTCTTGCCATTGTAATATTATTGTTGCAGTAAGTATATAAGTCCTATTCTGGGCGAGAGAACCAAATCTATCGAAAAAACACGAATGATATTAACGAAAAACTACAAGTTTGAGGTTCTGGGTGAAGAATTACTTTTTCAGACAATAGCAGATAAGTTAGTTAGAAGATTTCGAAAAGATAGAAAAAGAGATATTGACGTTATTAAAGAAGTATAAAGATAAAAAATGAAGAAGACTAAAAATCAGAATTATTCTAAAACTAATCTTGATTTTTCGAGAATAGCGATATTTGGAGGTTCTTGTACTGGTAAATCTTCTTTAGCATTGATGCTCTCAAAAAAGCATTCTTTTCCTTGTTTCCATTTAGATGATATCTTTTGGAAAGAGAATTGGGAAATGATGGAAAAAGAAGAATTTCAAAAGAAAGTACAAAATATTCTTCATTCTAATGAATACTGGATTATCGACGGAAACTATTCAAGCGTAAGAAATGACGTACTTAAAAATACAACACTTGCTATTATTCTTAATCCACCACTATTAATCACTTTATGGCGATTATTCTTACGTACTTTGGGACGGAACACAAATATTAAGATAGGAGAGATTACTCCTTTACCCATCAAAATTGAAGAAAATGGACAAAAAGAACCTATCTTTTCTGCTTATATCGAACTTGCTAAATACATTATTAAGTTCAAATTTAAACGCTTCAAAGTAATTAAAAAGGAATGTGAAGAAAAATTAGGGGAGGAAAACGTTCTTGTCCTAAAGAACTACAAAAAGATAAACAAAACAGTACAAACAAAATAGGGGGGCAATTACCGCAATTACCCCTCCCTAAAGAAAGGTCTTCTTGTGTAGGTAGATAAAAAAACAGCCTTTAGATTAAAAACAAAAAGAAGGTGAGTGACTATGAGGGCTAGTGTGTATCACTCTGTCTTACAAGTTTCATTCATCAGACCCGCAATAGTGACAGTAAGGAGTATCTCAGGGCTAGTGT
>CAZEQQ010000061.1:0-10442 GCA_964514425.1 uncultured archaeon | reverse complement strand
TGCTGCATGGCCACCTTTACCTTGTATGTTAATTATAAAACTATCCGCAGATGCCAAAAGAGGACCAGGACGCAATCCAATAACACCTGCAGGGAGCTCATTCCAAACATGAATGCCTACAATGGTGTCAACATCATCCAAATGACCTTCATCTACGATTCGCTTACCTCCTCCCCCTCCTTCTTCAGCAGGTTGAAAGATTAACTTAACTTTTCCTTCTAATTGATCTTTAAACTTTGTAATGACTTTGGCAGCTCCAAGTAAAGTCGCTACATGGGCATCATGACCACAAGCATGCATTTTATTGGGGATCTTACTTTTATATGGAACATCGTTTTCTTCCTTAACATCAAGAGCATCTGTGTCTGCACGTAGTGCAATAGTTGGACCTGCTTTTCCTCCTTCGATAACTGCAATAACGCCTGTATCCGCAGTTTTAGTGGTCTTAAGTCCTATACTATGCAATTCTCTCTCAATAAGGGCTTGTGTTTGATATTCCTCAAATAAAGTTTCAGGATGGCTGTGGATTTCTTGACGCATTTGGATAATATAATCCGAAATAGCCTTCGATTCATCAATAATCTTATTTTTCAATTCTGAAGTTTCCATAATGATTCCTTGTCCATTTAAATTGTTTAATTTACATAAAAATAAATGTTTATGTTTATCAAGAAGAAATAAAGGCATAATTAAAGACAAATATCTAAATTATGAGTAAAATAGATGATGAGAGTGAAAAGGAAAGTTTTTAAGGGATTACAGTTTTCGTAGTATGCAAGGTGATAAATGTGTGGGATTGCGAAATTAACCACCAATGATGTAACATATTTTAATACTGTTAGTTTAAACTGGCAAGTTTCTGTCACCTCTTTTACAAGAGAACAATATTTTTGTTTAAATGCTCATGGAGGAGGTTTTTTACTATGACAGAACATAAAAAAAGAATGCAAAATGAATACTCTCTATCTTATGATAAAGGGCTGAATCTAGAAAAAGAACCGAATTTTCCTAAAATTGATCAAATACTACTTAAAAAATGGAAAGAGAAAAACGTTTTTGGTAAACTTCAACAAAGAAATAAAAAAGGTAAACCTTACCCGTTCTTTGACGGTCCTATAACTGCAAATAACCCTATGGCTGTTCACCATGTATGGGGGAGAACGCTGAAAGACGTGTATCAACGATACCAGTCTATGTTAGGGAAGAAACTACGTTATCAAAATGGTTTTGATTGTCAAGGCTTATGGGTTGAAGTAGAAGTAGAAAAGGAATTGAAATTAAACTCAAAAACTGAAATCTTAGAGTATGGACTAGAACATTTCTCAAACACTTGTAAGAACCGTGTAAACCGATTTGCTGATGTTATAACAACACAATCTATACGACTTGGTCAGTGGATGGATTGGGATAATTCATACTTCACCTATTCTGATAAAAATATAGAATATATATGGTATTTCTTACAAAAATGTCATGAAAATGGTTGGATATATCAAGGAACAAAAATATTACCTTGGTGTCCTAGATGTTCTACATCCTTATCTACACATGAACAAGGAGATAGTTATAGAAATTTACGTCACAACTGTGTTTACCTAAAAATGCCTCTCTTAGAAGAAAGAAATACTTCTTTTCTGGTTTGGACGACAACACCGTGGACATTATTAGCAAATGTAGCTCTAGCAGTAAACCCTGATTTAAATTATGTGGTAATAGAAGAGGAACAAGAAAGGTATATATTAGCTGAAGAGACTATGAAATTATTAAAATGTTCATCCCCTATAGTAAAGAAATTGAAAGGTTCAGAACTAGTAGGAAAAACGTATGCCGGACCATTTGAAGAATTGAGTGCCCAGAAGATAGTAAAAAAGAGAGTTGTTGTAGGTTGGAATGAAGTAAATAGTACAGAAGGAACAGGTATAGTTCATATAGCTCCTGGATGTGGCGAAGAAGATTATGAATTAGGAAAAAAAGAAAACCTTTCAGTAATATCTCCAATAGATGAAGAAGGAAAATTTTTGGAACGTTTTGATGAATTTTATGGACTAACAACAAAGGAAGTGTATAATCTAATAGAAGAAAAACTCAAACAAAAAAACCTACTTTACAAAGTGGAACTGTATCAACATCGTTATCCTGTATGTTGGAGGTGCGACGAGGAATTGGTTTTCAAACTAGAAAAAGAATGGTTCATACAATGTGATGAAATAAGACCAAGAATGATGGAAGCAGCTAAAAAAGTTACTTGGAAACCTGACTATATAGGAAAAGCTATGCAAAACTGGTTACTTAATATGGGTGATTGGAACATAGGAAGAAAAAGATATTGGGGATTACCTCTCCCTTTTTACCCTTGTTCTTGTGGAGAATTAACGGTAATAGGTTCAAAGAAAGAGTTAACTAATCTAGCTGTTAAACAAGAATCTAATCTCACCCTACCTGAATTACATCGGCCGTGGATTGATGAAATAACCATAAGGTGCCCAACTTGTGGAAATGAAGTAGAACGTGTGAAGGAAGTTGGTGACTGTTGGTTAGATGCAGGAATAATACCTTTCTCTACATTAGATTTTCTTGAAGAAAATGGAGGTTACGATAATTGGAAGGAATGGTTTCCAGCAGAAGTTGTTGTAGAAATGAAGGAACAAGTAAGATTGTGGTTTTATTCAATGCTGTTTATGGGTGTTACTTTAGTAGATAAACCTCCATTTAAAACAGTTGTAACATATGATGAAGTGAGAAATAAAGAAGGAAAACGGATGTCTAAATCTGGCCCAAATGCAGTTGTGTTCGATGAAGTAATAGAAAAGACTGGTGCTGATGTGTTGAGATGGCTCTTCTGTAGTTATCCCATATCACAACAGTTGCACTTTGATTACAATTTAGCAAAAGAAGCAAAGAAACAATTGTTAGTACTATGGAACATAGCTTATTTCTTTTCAACTTCTGCTGAAACTGATGGATTCTCTTTAGAGGAGTTGGATGACTTCAAAAAGTTAGAAAAGCATAACATAATGGATCAATGGATACTCGATCACTTAAATGAAACAGTTAAAAATGCTAAATATTGTTACGAAAACTACGATTTAGAGAAATTAATACAACTGCTACTAAAGTTCATAGAAAATGTTTCCAATTGGTATGTTCGGCTAAATAGGAGAAGATTCTGGAAAAGTGAACTAGATAAAGACAAAAAAGAAGGATATGGAACACTATTAGAGGTTCTTCAAACTTTGAATAAAATAATGGCTCCAGTAGTACCTTTTATGACCGATCACATCTATCACAAAATAACTCCTGCAGAAGAAACAAGAAAAAAACCAAGTGTTCATTTACAAAGATTCCCTAATCGCGTGAAAACAAGTGTTAACAAAAATCTTTTAGATAATTTTGAAGTAGTACAAAGAATAATATCCATGGGAATGCAACTAAGAAATAATTCAAAGGTAAGAGTAAGACAACCTCTCCAAAAAGTGACCGTATGGGTAGAAAGAGAAGCAGAAAGAGAAGCATTGACACAATTTGAACCACAGATAAAAAAAGAAATGAATGTTTATGAGATGAAAATAACTACAACATTACTTGATAACTTTGAATTAAGAGCTAAACTAAACTTCTCCAAAGTAGGACCAAAATTCACAAACATACTCCAAGAAATAAAGAGCTCAATAGACAAATTAGATCAAAACACTTTACGAAAACTCAAAATGTGTCCAGAAAAAATATTCCTAGAAATATCGGGGAATTCTGTTGAACTTGAGGTAGAGGACTACACTATAGTAAATAGCAATAGAACTGGAGGATCAAGTTTAATTGATGATAACTATGCAGTTTTCTTGGACTTAGCTATATCTCCTAAATTGGAATCTGAAGGATATGCAAGAGATATAGTTAGACAGATACAAAATATGAGAAAAGAATTGAACCTAAACTTAACTGATGAAATAGAAGTAACAATACGCATAGAACTTAATAAAAAGGTGAAAGAAGAATTTCTTAACAGACTTAATTACATAAAAGAAGAAACGTTGGCGACATATCTAACTCTTGATGAAGATTTACACCAAAAAGAGTTGGAGATAAACACAAATCTCTGCGGAAATGAAACTAGGATACAGATAAGAAGAAAAAAAAGAAGTAAAGGAGTTTCCTTTACCCATTTTTAGATTTTTGCTGTAAAGCGCTATTTCTTCTTACCTTTACTGGAAGAAGCTGCTTTACCCTTTGTTGCAGTACCTTTGGCATCTGCTTTGGGTTTGCTTGATTTTTTGGACATTTTAATTCCTCTGTTCAGCTTGGAATGTTTTGTCGGGGTAAAGGAAGAAAGCAAGTTCTTCCAGTAAATTCCTGGGCTTTAAACATTCCATAATTTTATACACATATTTTTTTTTAAACTTTTTTAAAGTGTTAAAAGAGATGTCGCACCATTTGTAAGTAATACCGAATATTATAGTTAATAAGACTAAAATGGACTAAAAACCCCTGAATGTGTCTTTAAACAAAAAATGACAGAACAGAAAAAAGAAAAAAACGAAAAGTGTTTAAGCTCTCTTTCGTTTGTTTACAAAGATGCTTATCACACCTAAAAACATTACACCGCCGAGAATAGCAATAAAAGAGAAAGGTGCTGCATCTGGGCTTTCAGGGTTTTGAAGTGCATAGATATTGTATTCAATCATAGATATGTAACTGTTTAAACCTAAAACTCCTAGAAGAGGAGTGAGAACTGATATTTTTGCACCCGTATCTTGCGCCAGTTGTATAGGTGCATCACTATGCATTTGAGGTTGCGTAATTATGACATCTACGCCATTGTCTTCTATTGTTTTTGACAATTCTGCCATACGTTTTGCATCGGGATCATGGTGACTTTCGTCCTCAATAACACCAAATCGTTCAATATCCAGTAATTCGAGAAGATAGATGAAAGCGGGATGATGTTCAATTACTTTTAGTCCGGCTAATTTTGGTTTATAGACTTTTTCAATTTTATCTAACAGTCTATCTAAATCTAAAAGATAGTTAACAGTATTAGCTGTATATTTCGCAGCATTTTGAGGGTCAACAACAGTTGATAGTGTATCATTTATCTTTAGAGTGTATTTCTTAGCCAACTCTGGGCTCATCCAAACGTGAGGGTTTAAATTACCATTATGATGATCATGTTCAAGTGATAATTGTGCATGGTCATCGTGGTCTTCATCGTGGTCACCTAAAAACGGATCTTCGATTAGGTCTTCTTCATCAATCAACTCTAAAATGACTAAGCTAGGATTGTCAGCTAAAATGGTTTCAATATGTGGTTCCAACCACTCTTCCAAACCCTCATAACCGAATCGAATAAGAAAATCTGCTTCAGATAATAGCTGTATCTGCTCTGCAGTCATTTCAAATGTATGAGTGTCTTCTAAACCACTTACTATGGAAACAGGATTAAAAACACCTTTACCTACTTGCCAAACCCAATCTTCAATTATGCTTACTGTTGTGATAACCTTCAATGTACTACTACTTAATTTGTACTCATTATCAGTAACATTTGTTGCACTGACTTGATTTAGAGGTATTACAAGTCCTAACAGGAGAAATAATACCATTATACTTTTCATATACTTCATACGAATTCCTCTAATTATTTACGAACTTTCGTAAATTACGATGGCCTTTCGAAATATTTAAATCTTTTGAATGAAAGAGAATTATAGACGAAGTGTTTCAGATCTTAAAATAAGTGGTTTAAATGGTTGAATTAAAAGAAAATGAGAAGGTCATTCTAGAGTTTTTGTACCGATGGATTAGACCTATAAGGGTTGGAGATTTAAAAAATGAGTTGAATGCTATCCATTCCACACTAAATTCGCAGTTAAAGAACTTGGAGAAAGATGGATTAATTGAGTGGTCAAGATATGGCACAGTTTGTTTAAGTAAGAAAGGTAAAGAAATAGCTGCACATTTAACGAGACATCACAGGATATTAGAACAATTTTTAGTGGAATTTTTAGAAATGGACGCAAAAGAAGCCTGTCAAGAAAGTGAAATATTAACTCCTTTAGTAACTTGTAATCTAATAAGACGTATAAATGAAAAAATTACAAAAAGTGATTTTTGTCCTTGTGGTAACCCTATACCGAAAGAAGGAATATGTGAAAATTAGGAGTGAAAAAGTTTGTTAGAACCCATTTTAGGTTTTTTCGATGTGTTGTTCACTTATAGTTGGATGCAAAGAGCATTAATGGTAGCAATTATTATCGGAATAGTGGGAGGGATAGTTGGAGTTTTTATCTTATTAAGAGGGATGGTATTCTTGGGTGAGGCTATAGCACATTCTGCTTTTGCAGGAGCGGCTTTAGCACTTTTAATAGCCGTTGAACCCTTATTTACAATTTTGTTATTTGGTTTATCAACTGCACTGATCGTGGGGTATGTAAATGAAAAAAAGGTTATGAAGGATGAAGTGATTATAGGTGTCGTATTTACTTTCTTTATGGCTTTAGCAATAATTTTTATAAGATTGAAACGCTCTTATTCAACTGATGTAACTGCTATACTTTTTGGAAATGTTTTACTGGTTTCTACATTAAATCTATATTTTCTTATTATCGCTTTAGTTTTAGTTTTGGTCATTGTTTTAGGTCTGAAAAAGGAATTCTACATCATAACTTTTAATCCAGAAATGGCTTTTGTTTCAGGTATACCCGTCAGAGCGCTAAATTATCTTCTTCTCGTATTATTAGCTGTAGTAATAGATGTTTCTCTTCGAGCAATTGGTGCGATATTAGTGTTCGCTATGATTGTTACTCCTGCTGCTGCAGCATATCAGTGGACCTTTAAAATAAATAAGATGCTACTATTGGCAGCTATCTTTGGAGTTTTTTCAACAACTATGGGATTATTCTTATCTTATGTTTTCTCCTTACCCTCTGGAGCAACAACAGTAGCTCTAGCTACAGCTCTTTTTACTATCTCTTTTTTTATCTCTCCTAAAAGAAGAAAAGTTGGTTTAACAAGTGCAGAATGTACTTTCTGTTCTTATTCTGTAAAAGGAAAAGATTACTGTTTAGGTGAAGAGTGTGTTGCTAAAGATGTTATACACTATCATGATGAAAAAGGATTAATAATTTATAAAAATGATTTAAAAGAACTATCTCGTAATATAAAACCGCATGAACACGATCTTACTGATTCAAGTACTTCAAAAACAGAAGAACAACAATCAAGGTTGGAATCACGGGAGGATAAATAATATGAACGATTCAATCAAATTAAATGAAACAGTTAATATTCAACAAAATAAACCTATTATTTGTATAAATAATGTTTCTGTAGCTTATGGCCGGTTATTGGCTTTATATAAAATTCACCTAGATGTTCATGAAGGCGAATTTATTGGGTTAATTGGACCTAATGGGAGTGGTAAAACCTCTTTACTAAAAACAATATTAGGTGTTTTGAAACCATTAGAAGGTGCAATAACCTTATTCGGAAGAAATACTACAAAAACAATCCCTAAAACGATTAAGTTTCAAATTGGTTATGTTCCTCAGTTTACCTCTTTCGATAAAAACTTTCCTGCTTTAGTAAAAGATGTTGTAGAGATGGGATTATACGGAAAAATAGGCCTTTTCAAACGATTAAAAAAAGAAGATTTAGATAGGGTAGACTATGCCCTTTCTTTAGTTGATATGGAAAATATGGCTAATCGCCCCATTGGACACTTAAGTGGAGGCCAACAACAAAAAGTTATGATTGCACAAGCGTTGGTGCTTAAACCTAAAGTACTGTTACTCGATGAACCTACAGCGTCTTTGGACTTTAAAATGGCGAAAGAGGTAATGAAACTTTTACACTTCTTAAACTCAAAAGAAGACATTACGGTAATAACTATTAATCATAATATAAAATTATTACGTGAGTATGCTAAAAGGATAGTGTGTATCAATCGAACAATATATTATGATGGTGAAGTAAATTCAGAGCAATTGGACCAAGTATTAGATAAAGTATTTTATGGTAGTCTTGCGTAACTATTTAGGATGAAAACAATGAAATATGAGGCAATAAATACAAATGAACCTAAATTGACTCTAGTAAAACGTCTAAACAATGCGGTGCACAATAGAATGATTATAATGGGTGGAAAGTGCACAGCAGAGTTTGATGGACGTATAAAATCTACTCTAAGTTTAGGTGACAGACACTTAATGATAAAAAAAGATTTAGCGATTATTTTACATGGTCCAACAGGAACCAAACCTCTTAATTGGCAAAATCCTGAAGCAGGTGCAATAGAATTTCACCTGAAAAATGATTGTGTTTACATGTATACTAAAAGGATAAAAACTCAAGAAATTATGACCATAACCTTTCAAGATGTAGAGTTTATTTCTTTATGGCATGCAAGTGATGAAACAGGATTGCAGATAATTGGGGATGAATCAGATTTAGTAAAATATTTAGTTTTAAATCCAAACGAGATTGAAGAAGGATTTCAGATCTATAACACAGAATATCAAACAAACGTAGGTCCCGTTGATATTAGAGGAAAAGATTCCCATGGTGTTGAGACCATAGTAGAAGTGAAGAAGCGCAAAGCCACTCCTGCTGATGCTCATCAATTAAAAAGGTATGTTGAATATTTTGAAGAAACAGAAAAGAAAAAAGTGAAAGGGATTCTGATAGCACAAGAATTTCCCATAAAAGTTGAACAATATCTCAAAGACCATAAATTAATAGCAAAAACTGTCCATTGGAGTGAGGTTTTTCCAGTTTTAAAAAGAGAAAAAAGTGTGAGTTTGGACAAATTTCTAAAAAAATAGACTATTTAGAAAATTGGCATGTCTCTTCTGGAATAATCATCCAAGCGATCAGATACGCGATGAGAATCGTACCACCACTGAAAAGAAAGATTAAAACCACAAGCAAACGCATAAGATTTGGATCCATATCACTATAAACTGCAAATCCACTACATAAACCAGCTATAACTTTATCATTAGAACAACGTACAAGACGTTTAGGAGCAGTATAAGGTGTAGGTTGGGTTGCTGGTTGAGGCCCAGAGTGATATTGTTCTGTAACTGCTTTATATTTTTCACTTTTTTCATCTAAAGATTTGCCACATTTTATACAATAATGAATGTCAGGTTCGTTTTTATGTCCACAATACTCGCAGTGCATAATCATAAATGGATTTTCAAAGTTTTAAATGTTTTCTAATAAAGGTCTTTAGCTATTGACTTTGGATTAACTAACAAATTAAAGAATTAAAATTATGATTAATTTTAAATAGTAGTGTTTTTGAGGCAAAGTAATGATAACTAAACCTTTCATAATTATTAATCCCAATGCGAATACGGGAAAAATGGGGGAGAAGTTAGATTATTACTTACACTTAATAAAGCAGTATATTGATGATTTTGATTATGCAGTAACAACTCAAGCTAGAGAAGAGATACAGTTAGCAAAAAAAGCTATAGGCGAAGGTTACAAATCTATAGTAGCATGTGGAGGAGATGGAACAGCTACAAATATAGCTGATGTGCTAATTGATCATCAAGACTGTGCTTTAGGATTATTATCTGGAGGTTCGATGTGTGATTGGCATAAAACACAATTTATTCCCTATGATTTTGAAACAAGCCTAAAATTGTTAGTAGAAGGGCATAAAGAAAAAGTACCCGCACTGAAATGCACTGGTGACAAAGTTTGCTACTCCTTTGATATGGCTGATACAGGCTTTGCTGGTGCTGCAGCAAAAGCTGCTCATACAGAGGCAAAATGGTTGAAAACTGGTACGTCCAAATATTCTTATCTTGCAGTAAAATACATGTTAAAATATGGCAATAAGTGGTGTACAATAACTTTAGACGATAAAGAACCCATAGAAGTAGAAAAAATGTCCCTACTATTTGCAGGATTGGGAGAAGGATATGTAGGCTTCAAACCTTTAGTTGGCAATCCCTATCTTACACAGAAACGAGAAGATTTTGGTGTTTTGTTAGCTCAAAAATTTGGAAAAATAACCAGAGGCCCTTTGATGCTTGGAGCTTTAAGAGGAACCCATGTGGGAAAAAAGAATGTGTGGCTATCACGGGCGAAAAAAATGGTAGTGGAAAGTATTGAACCTCTTCCTTGGGAAGCAGAGGGAGAAATATTTAATGAGAACAAATTGGAAGTAACAATTGAATACGTTTCTAATGCAATAACCATGATTTTACCAAAAAATAGAGAACATAAAGAAAAAGTAAATGAAGAAATATACGATGAACCTTATATTAACTCTTTCAGAAAAAGGAAATATAAAAAATACTAAATCCCTAAATTTCATATACTCTTTTTAGGAAATGAAAGACACAAATATTGATTCTTACTTACTAAAAATTTTACAAACTGTAAACTTCTGAAGAATGTTTTCTTGCTCAAACTTGCCAGAAGGCGGGAAA
>CAZEQQ010000060.1:0-10510 GCA_964514425.1 uncultured archaeon | reverse complement strand
TGTTTCACTATAGGGTTTCGTTAAAGGATAGAGATCAAAAGTGTTAGCAGAACCATCAATAGCATATGAACCTGTCCCCGACCAATCACTCCAATAATTTCCTTCCCTTAAATCTGCATTATACCATAAACTCCCAAAACCATTATCGAGGGCTTGAGAATTTTCTCCACCATTATTAATCAAATTATTGAAGTAAATATAATTATAGGAGCTAGCAACGTTTATACCGTATAAAACACTGTTCACTATTGAATTTTTAGAGATAATATTTTCTTCTGAAAACCGTATAAAAATGCCACAAGTATTGTTTAATAGTACATTTTTAGTAATAAGATTAGAAGTTGAATATGAAGACCAAAAAATTCCATATGTATTGTTTACAACAACATTTTCCGCAATAAAGTTGTAAGATGCTTGTCCTATATTCACCCCATATCCAGAGTTCAGTATAGTGTTGTTAATTATGTTAGAATGATCAGAGCCAAACAAATCTAATCCATATTCGGAGTTTCTTATTGTATTCTGAGAAATAGTAGAATTATAAGAAAAATCAACTTTTATACCCGTAAACGCGTAATTATTTTCTATTATGTTTTTTGAAACAGTGGAAAAATAGGATTGCCTTAAAACAATACTATGATGATTATTTGTAAAATTGTTATTTTCTACTGTCAAATTAGTACATGAAAAAGCAAATAAAGCAAGAGAAGTCATGTCTAAAACTTGATTTCTTATAATACTGTTATTGCAGTTAATAAGAAAAATTTGACCAAAAATAGGGGAATCAAGAACTAAATTATTCTGGTTTAAGAACCAACCTATGCCTTTACCATTCACAGTATTATTGTAAATGCTATAACTTTCATAGTGCGAAACCATGTCTTCATCAATAATTAGACTATTGTTAATGAAAGTATTAGCTACAATAATAGAGTGAGAAGAATGTGTCGAACGAATTCCTTTTTGGTTATTACTCAAAGTGTTATCAAAAGCGTTAGAATAGGATGAACCACCTATAAAAATACCATATGTGTTATTTGAAAGAAAGTTTTGAGATACATTATTCTGGACTGAATATTCTAAAAATATACCATTTTCACTATTTGTTACAGAATTATTAGAGATGTTAGAAGAAGTTGAGAAAAATAAACGAATAGAGGTATATTTGATGTCTGTTAGTTGATTATTTTCGATTGTAGAAGATTCAGAATAAGAAAGGCTAATACCATAATCACTTTCTTTGACTGTGTTAGAGTGAATTCTTGCATATTTTGAGTAAAGTACACCTATACTGCTTATTGTGTTGAATACCAAATTATTTTCAACTATGAGAGAATCAGAAGAAGAAATAAGAATACTACGTCCAGTATTACTAATACTGTTATTAGTGATTCTTCCTGTTCCTGATTCAATTTCCTTGATATGAATACCTTGATAACCTATTTCTTTTAGATTTTGGATATAGCAGTTAGTAATAACAAAATGCTTGCTTGTATTGCTGATACTAATTGCTTTTGTATTAGATGTCGTGATATTAAGATACTCGATAATGAATGGATTTTCAACTGAACCGTTACCTAAAAAACCATAGTGTGTAAAGTTATCATCATGAGTAATAACAATCGGATCATGTTCAATTAAGTTGGAAGAGACAAATTGATCTTCAAAATTTATTTTTGAGGATGAACTATTCATTACTGATGTTTTTTTTTCTTCAATAGAAATAGTAGAATTAGTGAGATATTTTGATGGATTACATTTTAGGTTTTTTTGGGAGTGTTCAAGGGTAGTATTTAAGGAGACAAAATCATAAAACCAGTCTTGGCAATTACTAAAGGGTAAGTCTAATGTTGAAGGGATAGCTAAAGAGCGAATAGGTTCATTGTTAAACGTAATTAAAATAATCAATATAAACATAGTAGAGGCTAATTTTGACTTAATTGTGACTTTTTAAACAAATATATTAAAAAAAGTTTATATAATAGCAAAAAAAAAAAAACAACTGCATATATTTATAGCATTATAGCATAAATAATATGTGGTAAGGAGTTAATAAATATGAAAGTATCTAATAAATTTATAACTACATACATAATTGTAGTATTGCTAACTTCGATTGTTCCAATAAACAATTTTGGAGTATATTCGGATGAAATTGAGAATCTACCATCACGGTTTGGACATGATCTTATGCCAGGTGTTGGTGGTGGAGGAGGTGGTGGTGGTGGAGGAGGTGGAGGAGGTGCAGGTCCTACATTATATTCCGGAGAAACACAAGAAGGAAGTCTAAGTGGTACCAATGATAATGATATATGGCAGTTTTATGTTTTTTCGAACATGAAATTTATGCACTGTGAAATTAATTTTGGTATCAACAAAGATTATGATTTATACGCAAAATTTGGAGAACTTCCATCGACAACCAACTATGATTGGCGTGCCAATAGTAATAATCCTGGATTTGAAGAATATGTACATGTTGAACCAACACATGGGACATGGAATATAATGGTTCATTCAAAAAGCGGTTCAGGAGATTATGATATCACAGTAACTACTAAAACGAATGATATACAAGGAGATGGTATAATAAATGAATATGCTGTTATTGTAGGGATAGAGTATTATCAACTTTTAAGTCAAGTCCATTATACAAGAAATGATGCCTCTGCATGGTTCAATCAGCTAGTTAACCCAGATTTCGGTTCAGCAGCTTGGGACTATAAAAATATCCGTGTTTTAGGAGATTCAATAAACTATATTAGTCAATACAATCTCAATTATCCCGCTTCCTACTATGGACGTGCTACAGAATTTAATCTGAAACAATCCCTTAAATGGCTTACATACATAGCTGATAATGATGATACAATAGCTTTTATATTTGCAGGTCATGGGGCTAGAGATGAAGGTGGAACTATGTTTTCTCTTTGTGCTTGGGATAGCCTTTCAGGCTTGTTTGGAGAAGATGGAGAGCTCTTTGATCATGAACTTAAAACAATTTTAAGTTATAGTGTAGCTAAAACTTTTGTTTTTATGGATGCATGTTTTAGTGGTGGTTTTGGAAATGGACCTAACAATCTTCTGCAAATATCATTCTCAAATGACTTCTATTTAACGACAACTTGTACTAAAGAAGGATTGGGATTTGGTGACCCAACTACAGGTTTTGGAAGATGGGTATATTGTTTCCTTATCTATGCTTGGCAACAACATTATAACAACAATCCTTATTATTTCATGCAAGAAATCTTTACAGTCGCTAAAAATCATTACATAGAAAAATATGTGGATACACACCCATATCATTATCCCCAACAATGGTACAGCGGAAGTTCATCATTTTTACTCATCTATTAGTGTAAAAAATAAATAATATCATTGGGAGCGAGATTTTTTCTTTTTACAGAAAAAACACAGTAAATAATAGAATAACAAGATGGAACAAATAAAACAGCTAAATATAATAGAATGTAATAAAAGGAAGGAAAAGGTAATTTTATAAAAATTTAGATTTTTTTCTCTTCTAGTTTTTTGATCTTTTTTAACCATTTTTCGAAACCTTCAGGTGTAGAAGGATAGGTTCGAGCGACTTTTTTGATTTTTTTAGATAATAATAATGCTTGGATAATTTTATAGGATAACACTGGTTTCTTTAATCCAGTCAGAAACTTTTTCACGGGCATTTTAGCTGAAGAGGAAATCATGAGTTTATCTATTTCATCTTGTGAGATTACATCAGCTTCGAGTAGTGAGGCAAATTCGCTCAAAGAAACAGTCCTTAAAAGTTTGTGAACAGCTATTCCCAAAGCAGATTCCACTCCATAAAAGTTCCATATCTGTTTATTAAATGCCCATAAAGTAGATTCATCAACTTTTCTTTTAGATAGAGCTTCGATAATGATTCTAGAAGCATAATACCCACTGAAAAGAGCTGAACTTATTCCTGCGCCATTAATGGGATCAACTAACGCAGCAGATTCTCCACAGAGAATTAGTCCGTTTGCTACTAAAGAATAAAGAGGTAATCTACCTGTTAAACGCCCTCCACCTTCTTCTAAGATTTTACTATCGGGAAAGAGTTCAGAGCAGATTTTTTTCATTATAGTTTTAACATTTTCATTTTCATTCTTTTTATTGATTAACCATCCTGCACCAACATTTAGTTGTTTTTCACCTTTAGAAAATATCCATAAATTACCTGGAGAGGGAATGGTATCATATATTTCCAGTCTCATTTGTTTTTGGTAGGGATGAGGTTCTGGCGTTTCCAAAATAAGTCTATATGACACGATGGTCTCATATTTTGATATTTTAGAGGGAATTTTAGAGGGAAAGTTTTGAGGGAGATTCTGACGTATTCGCCCAATATATCCACTACAGTCAACAACAATCTTACTTCTTACTGTTTTGACTTTACTCTCATGCTGAATTGTACATCCTACTACAAAGTTTTTTTCACAGATAGGTTCCAGAACCTTTGTATCTGTTAAAATTTCTACTGATTCAAATTTTTCCACTTCTTTCAAAAGCATTTGACCGTATTTTAACCGATCCAACGTTTTAGCGGAAAACGGAACCGTAACTTCTTTTCCTTTTTTTGTTGCTATACAGCCTATTTCTATTGTTTCAGCAGTTTCGTTTTCTCCAGGTACAGGTAAACCAATGATTTTTTTTGCTCTTACAATACTTCTACCTGAAAGAATATCTCCACAAATTTTTTCTCCTACTTTTTCATAGCTCTTTTGTTCAACAACTAATGTTCTAACATTTGCTCTTCCTAAATTAATGGCTAAACTTAATCCTGCGGGTCCAGCTCCAACAATCACAACATCATAGTTTTGTTCTTGATCTGTCTTTTCAGTTCGTAGCATACGTTGCACACCTAATAGATTCAGTAAGAGAATAGTCTCTAAAGTATAAATTGAAAGGAGTAAATTAATATTCTCATTGATTATTAGCTGAAATATCAATAGAGGGATAGGATGGATATTGTTGTTTGTAATCTTAGGGGTTAATTTTATGGTTGTATGCTTCTTCACCCTTTCTTTAAGGAATACTTTCGAACATACTTAATGAAAGGTATTAGTTAGATTTCTACTTTATTTAATATAGAACTATTTATGAATTACCAATTTACAATTATTTATTAGGTTATATTGTATTTACGAGATATGGAAGATTTAGAACTTGTTTTGATAGTAGGAGACGAAGGTAAATGTCTAGTTTTTCAGTCATTTGGAACAGAGGTAGATTATTCAGATAAAGAAATTTTTTCAGGTTTCGTTCTCGCTCTTACTAGGTTCGCCAATCAAGTCTTTAAAACTTCAATCAAGAAATTTAGTACAGCAAGATTGGATCTTCATTACTTACCTGTAGAGTTAAAAGAGAAGAAATTTTTCGTAATTTTAGGAGCAAAGAAACAGGCAGACATTAATTATATCCACAATAAAATTAAAGAAATATCTGATGCTTTTGTTTCCGAATATGGAGAGATGGATATTTCATCTGATTTAGATGAAGATTTTTTTGTTCCGTTTATTGATACTATTGATAAGATATTTGGAATAAAAACTGTTAGAATAATTCCTGAGCATGCTGAATTCGTTGGGTTGCTAGAATTAGCTGAACAAGATGAATATACTGAAGAAATGACCGTAAACACAATTTTAACATTTCTTGAATCTCTCCCTCAGTCCAAGCTTAAAATTCTTTTACAAAACACCCTGCCTATTCTAACGATGTTCATGGAATCAGATAATTTAAGTGATGAACAAATAGAAAGATTTCAAACAATTCTAAATATATAATGAATTTAAACAATTTACCCGAATTTGCAGTGATAGCCTAATAAGTTAAGTTAATAAACTATTAACGTGAATCACATAATATATTGAGATAAAGGTGATATGATGGATATACCTCCAATAAACAATAATAAATGGGTAGAAGTAGTCAAAGGGGATGTCACTTTTGACGTTGAATTTTTCCCTCTTAAACTGCTTCTTGCTCGACAGAGATTACAAACACAGATTGATACAAAAAAAGAGACATTAGAAAAATGTGCTCAAGAACTACGTCAAATTTTTATTAAAAATCAAAATCATCCTATAGCTAGAAAAGATTTAGAGAAGATATTCAAACGTCAAGGACTTTTGAAACGTATCTTTAGGAAAAGGAGCTGAAAAAAGTGCTACACAATGTTGATGAAGTAAAACAACTAATAAAAGATGGAAAAAAACTTATCCTCGCAGGTGATGAGGAAATAATAAAGACTCTACCTCACGGTAAGTGGATCGCGGGAACAATTCCCTATTTTATGGATGAAGATGGAGGAGTATCCACTCGTGAAAAAATCTTTGTGAATGAAATTCCAGATTATGTAAAAAAAATAGAGATAAAAGAATATAATATCGAAACAATACCTAATATCTTCAAAGAATCACCTCTAAATGGCTATAGCTTTATGATCATTCCAGCATCAAGTGAGGTCCACTTATCTTTTGCAACTAATGCTCCGATGTATGAGGACTTTGCTGTTAATCCACTGATTGGGTGGATAGCGGGTATGCATTTGGAAGATTTAGGAAAAGTTACTGCTAAAGTGTTTAATGGAGAAGAAAACAAACCATTAGAGAATAGTGCCATTGTGCTCCATGCAACATTACCAGAAAATTTAATCGCTGATATTGGTATTGTTAACATCTTTAAACAAGGAGATGGAGATACAATTGAATTTATCGAGGATGGATTTGTTCAATCTGAAGCACTCATAAATGGTGAAAAAAGAAACTTTGCTCAATATGTCTTAGAAAATAAGTTAGATACAAGATTACCTATTGTTGCAGATTATTTAGGTGTAATGATCAATGTTAGTTTCCAAAAAATCGAAGAAACAGAAGGGAAGGTATATTTCTATGCACCTGTGTTTAAAGGACAAAAATATCGTCAAGCTAAAGAAGTAGGAGATTATGTTGAAGAATTCATGAAAGAACTTCCTAAAGAGCATCACGGAAATATTTTCTTTTCGTGTAACTGTATCCTAAATTACCTTTATTCTGAATTGGAAGGAAAAGTAACAGGTGGGATAATAGGACCTATAACTTTTGGTGAAATTGCATATCAACTCCTCAATCAAACATTGGCTTATCTTACTATAGAAGAAGTAGAAGAAGTAGAAGAAGAAATAGAAGAATGATTTTCTATTTTTCTACGGACATTTTTTATTTTTTAACCAATAAACTCTAATTATGTCAGTTATTCTACTATTTTTTCTTTCTAAATAAGTTTTTCAAGGATATTTTTTTAGTTTCCGCTATTTTTTCATCGCTTTGTGTTTTAAGAAATATCATTAACTCCTTTTCAAACTCCTCTTCTAGCTGGTAAGTTAAATCTTCCTTAAATTGCTCTGGATATCTCTTTTGAAGAAGTAGTAAATAATCTCGATAATACTCTATTTCTTCTGGTTCAACAGGTTTTTTGAGCATAATAACTATTCGAAGATTTTCAATTTCAAAAGAAATGAGAACGGTTTCATCAAAATCTATTCTGTGAATAGCTGTTCCTAAAGATTGACCACAAAAAGAGAGAGCGGAAAAAGCACCACCAAAAAGCTGATCATCAATATCATCTTGATTTTCTTTAGTATATGAAAATAAAGTTGTACCCCCACAACTCAGAATCCAACATGACAAAACTTCACTCATTACTATCATAAACTTAACAAGACTGTTATAAGTTTTACTTTAGAGCATCTTTATTTTACAACCTAATGTTTTCTACTACATCTAAAAAAATTATAGGCACTCTTTTTTAAAAACTGAAAAGGAAATGTTAATTAGAATAACTTAAATTTTCTTTTATGAAATCATTAGAATTGTATAATAAATTAGAACAAGATTTCATTACTGAAGAGATGAGTGATGATTGGTTTGAGTATATGGAGAATATAAAATCTTTCATTTGTAATAATTTTAAAAAACGTTCTATGGGGTTAGTTTGTGATTTTGCTACAGAAATTAACAAAGTCTACACTGCTGTTTTTCCTTCTAATAAAGTAATGGAAAAGATATTGTATGATCAAGCTGAAAATGCGTTACTATTTGTACATCACCCTTCAATTTGGGACATAAGAAAAGCTCCTGATGTTTTTCATAACATGGATGTGAAGTTGTTAGAAAAGTTTAAAGAGAGAAACATAGCAATTTATAATCTTCATGTTCCCTTAGACAATTATGGAGAATACTCTACAAGTGTAAGTTTAGCTAAAGCTTTGAATGTGAAAATTGAAACAGCTTTTGCACTCTATTTTGGTGCTTTGTGTGGAGTTTTTGGTTACACTAAAGCTAAAGATCTCACCCAACTGAGAATGATTTTTGAAAATGCAGTAAAACATGAGGTTAAACTCTATAAATATGGTCAAGAAGAGATAACAGGCAAAGTCGCTATTGTGGCAGGTGGAGGTTTAGTTGAAACCATTGAAGATGTAATAGCAAATAAAGCTCAAGTATTAGTTACAGGAATAACAACCATTTCTGACCATACAAAAGAAGCTCATGAATTAGCTAAAAAACATGGAATTAACATTTTAGGAGGTACTCACTATTCGACAGAAAAATTTGCTTGTATTTCAATGGTCGATTATTTTCGCAAATTAGGGCTTGAAGCAGAATTTATCGAAGATGAGCCAGTTTTGGAAGATATGTAAACAATTTTGCAAATAACTCGGTAAAAATAGTTAAATCGGAAATTAAATGTGAACAATTGTTAAATTGTTCAAAAACTTTTTAATTTGAGCCCATCTGTCTAAAACGATGACAGAAACGAGATGGTTTATGCGACTAATAAAACACGCTCATATAACATTCAAAGAAAATATGGAAAGTGTTAAAGAAGATTATTTAGATTGGAAAATATTCAATTTTGTTAATTCTCCAAGATGGATAATAGAACACATAATAACAATGCAAGATTGGTTTGCAAAGTTTATAATAGATGGGGAAATTGGAGAGTATGATGAATCCATTAGTGAGCCAATTACACCTATAGAGACATTAATTGAAGATTTTACTGTTCAAATAAAAAAATGGGAGGAAAAGTTTAATGGATTAAATGAAGAAGATTTAACAGAAATAAGAGAATACAAAGGTTTTAGTTTAACTCTTGAAGAATGGATTTATGAGTATATCTACCATCTCATGCATCATGGAGGACAGATCTCTTTTATTGTCCAAACATGGAAAAGAAAAGAACGTGAAGGAATAGAAAATTAAGTAGTGGTCTAATTAGTCTTCATTCTTTTCTGGGGGGAAATACTCTTCTTCTTTATTTTCTATTTTTTCTTCAGAAATATATGGTTCAATGTGCACAATTATGTTTTCGAACTCTTCCTCTTGTTCTAATCTCTCTTTTACTCTTTCAGCTATTTTATGTCCCTCTAAAATAGTTAAGTTAGGGTCTAAAAGGAGATGGAAATCACCAGTATAACGACCTAATACTCTACGTAGTCTAATAACATGAACTTCTCCAACTTCTGGAAAGGACATAACTATAGTTTTAAGCTTCTTAATATGTTTAGTAGAAGGTGCTCTATCAAGTAAATCAGGGAGCGAATCTCTCGTTATGTCATAACTTGTGTAAAGTATGATAGCAACGATTAACAACGCAAAAAGAGGATCAAACCACCATAAACCAAAATACACCCCAATCATTGCAATACAAACGAATATAGAAGATATTGCATCAGTACGATAATTTTTTGCATTAGCCACTAATACGTAAGAATTATGCTTTCTGCCTACTTTATAGATAAATAAAGATAAAGCCATTTTTCCAAAGATAGAGATCAATGCAACTATAAGTATTATTAGTTCAAAATTAAGCTGTTGTTTCGTAATTAAACGGTCAATAGCCTCTTGAGCAATAATGTAAGATGAAACGATAAGAGTGAGAGCTATTGCTAAACTAAAAACCATTTGGTATTTTTCATGCCCAAAAAGATGAGTTTTATCAGGAGGCTTTTTGCTAATATTTTCTCCTACTCCAGCAAATACTCCCGTTATTAGGTCGAGGAGAGAATCAAATCCATCAGCAACAAGACTAATTGAACCAAAAATAGAACCAACTACAATTTTCGCCAGCATTAATATTGTATTAACAACTGTAGAAACTAGAGTGGAGAAAAAAATATATCCCAACTTGACCATACATTAAAAAATCATATCAACTTTTATTAATTTGGTTAAGTTCACTTTAAGGGCAAAAAGGGGGGAAGTCTCAAA
Organism: uncultured archaeon; assembly: GCA_964514425.1. Lineage (GTDB taxonomy): Archaea > Asgardarchaeota > Heimdallarchaeia > Heimdallarchaeales > Heimdallarchaeaceae > CAZEQQ01. The sequence continues at coordinate 230 of CAZEQQ010000060.1, read as the reverse complement.
TAAATTTATAAAGGATGGTTATTATCCTTATGTATTCGTCTAAACAGAGAATAAAAATGACAGTCGAAAAAAAACAACTATTATTAATTAGTGAAAATCAACCTCTGTTAAACGAAATAAGAACTAAACTTGAAAGAAAAGAAATAGAAGACGGTCACTTTGTTATTCATCTGATAGAAAATGAACAGCAATTTTCAAATAATATTTCTACAAGAATGGATTGTGTTGTA
>CAZEQQ010000059.1:0-10715 GCA_964514425.1 uncultured archaeon | reverse complement strand
TTAGGTAAACTTAGTAGTACATTTTTTACACCGATAGTAGCAAATAACTCTGCAATTATTCCGGCTTGACCACCAATTTTTATTGTATTAACATTAAATGTTTCTTTTATCCAATTATTTACTTCCTCATTTGCTATGATTTTTTCATCCGCTTTACCTGATTTAAGAGAATTTAGTAAGCTGTTCAAAAAGTCGTTCTTGTTTCTTATATCTACAGCTAAAGTTTTTTGGGGTCTAAACCCAGCTAATACGTTTTTTTCTTTAATTAAGTCATTCCATTCTTTTTCTGTAAGTTGAATAATATGGTCAGTATTTACATTGAAGCCTAAAATAACACCTTTTTGTTCTTCTCGCCTACTGTTAATAGAATCTTCTGCAGACTTATAGTGCTCTATCCACTTTTTATCCATTTTGCTAATGTTAAAATATGAGTTTATAAATAATAGGAATCAAAATATTTCCATCTACAATTTGTTAAACTAATAAATTTGCATATAAAAATAAAACAACATAGAGGAAACGTTTTTAGCCAAAAAATTTAAACCTTATTTATGAGCGCTAATAGAGTTCAAGATATTGAGAAAAGAACAGATTATGAAGCAATAATGAAAGAGTTTGGTATAGCAAAAATTGAAGATTTGTTGCCATCTATTGGAACAGAGCACATCTTTTTCCGAAGAGGGATAATTTTTGCACACAGAGATTTTGATAAAATTTTACAAAATAATGAGGGTAGAAGTTCTTGGGCGATAGTTAGTGGTCGTGGTCCATCAAATGATTTACATTTTGGTCATTTAATCCTATTTGAGGCTATACGTTATTTACAAGAGAAGTATGATTGTCACTTTTATCTTCCTTTTTCTGACGATGAGAAATATGTTTTTAGAAAGATTAGTAATATAGAAGATACATATAGTTTAGTTTTAGAAAATGCTGCAGACATCTTTGCAATTGGTTTAGATCCAGATAGAACACATGCATATATTTCTAGTCAATCTCCAAATATCTATAAAATGGCATTGAATTTCTCAATCAATTTAACCTATAACAGCATTAAAGCTGCGTTTGGTTTTATTGGGGATGAAAACCCCGGTGCTATTTTCTATTCTTGTATTCAAGCTGCACATATTTTACAACCTACTGTTGATGAAAATCTTCCTGTTATTGTCCCCATTGGATTAGATCAAGATGTTTACATGCGTTTAACGAGAGATATAGCGGGTAAAAGAAAGCTTACTATGCCAGGTTCTATTTACATCAAATACCTTAAAGGTTTAAATGGTAAACCCATGTCGTCTTCAAGTCCAGAGTCAAGCGTATTCTTGCGCGATCCACCAAAAGTTGTTAAGAAAAAAATAATGAATGCTTTCACTGGTGGAAGGGCTACAATAAAAGAACAGCGTGAGTTAGGAGCGAACCCCCACATTTGCACAGTTTTTGATTGGTTTGAGAAGTTTTTCATTCACGATGATAAAGAGTTGTTGGATATTCAATCAAAATGCAAAAATGGGGGATATATCTGTGGTTTAGATTGCAAACCAAAATTGCTAGAACTAGTTGTAAATTATCAAGAAAGATATAACAAACGTAGGAAAAAAGTGCTTGATAGACTGCAAGATTTTTTCATACACAATATTAATCTTAAAGCTATTAATTCAACGGACGAGATTTAGATGAAAGAAAAACAATATTCTAATCCTTTCAGAGCTATTACTTATATTTCACCAGCGAAAGAGATGTTAAAAATTTCATTTACTAGAGCTAAAAAACCACAGATTGGCAGAATACCTAAAAAATATACACGAGAACAAAAGATAGCTTTAGTAGAAAAAAAACGCGTTGAAGTGCTGGGTTCAGAATTGAGAAGTAGACTCCTAAAATTGGTAAAACAATATCCTTCTATTGACGAAATTCATCCCTTTTATCAAGAAATATGCAACTTATCAGGGGATACTGAGAAAATAAAAATGTCCTTAGGTCGTCTGAGTGGTATAGTTAAACAAATGTCTTTAATTGAACGAGAGATTTTACGAGAACTTGGAAAATCAAAACACCCTCAAGAAATGGAAAAACTACGTCGTGCGGCGGGTGGAAGATTTAGTTCTTTGCTAAAGGCAGCTAAAAATGACATTAAATTTTTGGATAGAATAGCTAAAAAAATGAGAAAAATACCAGATTTTGATGTAAGGTTCCCTACAATTGTTATTGCAGGAGCACCAAATGTTGGTAAATCATCATTAGTTAGGAGAATATCTACCGGTACCCCAGAAATTGGTGAGTATCCGTTTACAACTAAACAAATTATTTTTGGACATAGAGATATTTTCTTTACAAAAGCTCAAGTCGTTGATACACCAGGTATACTAGATAGGCCTTTTGATGAACGTAATATTATCGAAAAACATAGTATTACAACAATTAAACACATATCAGATATCATAGTATTCATGTTTGACACCACTAAAGATGCAGAATTATCTTTAGAAGAGCAAATGAATTTAGCTGAAGATATTAAGAAAGAATTTAAAGATATTATTCTAATCCGAGTGTTGAACAAAATAGATTTATTAGAGGAAAAAGAAATTTCTCTTTTAAAGATGAAACTGAATACTGATTATGAACTTTCAACAATGAGAGAAGAGACACTAGTTGCTTTCAAAAAGGTCTTGGATGAATTGTTAATTAAATTAGTAAAATCAAATAAAAAATTTGAAAGTGAGTATAAAATAGAAATAGCAAAAGAATATGAAGAAGTTGAAGAAGATTTAGATAATTACGACTATGAATTATAATATCAACTTAAAATATAGTATAGTGAGCCAGTAGTTCAGTGGATAGAATGTTTGACTCCGGATCAATTGGTCCGCAGGTTCGAATCCTGCCTGGCTCGCCATTTTCATTTTACTTTTAAATGAACCCTGAACTATCCTTTTCAACAGGTTGCTTTCTTGCATTTAGTAAGGATTCAATTTCTTTTTCTATTCTTTCAGCTTCTTCTTGTAGTTCTTTAATGTCTACTTCAATGTCAAGAAAAGAACTAATATTACTTATTGCAATACTTGCAGCTATCGGGTCGGGTCTTGATCTTTCAGCATAGGGTAATATTGCAATAGCTGGAAACTCATAAAGTTCATAGAATAAAAGCATATAAGCCAAAGGGCCAGTTACATATAAGCCTTCATCTAAAATATTAGATTCATAAAGTGAGACATCTCCTGAGAACTTTTCAGTGTTGATAAATTTTATATCACTTTCACCTTTTAGTCTTTTATCTAATCCCCCCACTAATAATGTATGTTTAAATTTGTTATCAATTGACCACTTTACAAGAGCTTTTGTAAAATCTAGATGTTCTGATTTTATTGGTTCAAAAATAGGTAAAACAATAATAATATCATCTTTTCGATATATTTCAAATGGAAAAGTTATTTGTTTATTTTTTATAGTAATAAACTGAGGGATATTGTTTGTAATAATGAAACCTATTCGCTCGGCTTTTAGTTTGTCTACTAAATGGCTCATAGCTATAAAACCACACTCTCCAATTCCGTGCCAACCTGTTAAAAGTGTGCACGCTTCAAAATTTTGCTTGTTTTTGAAAATAAACTCAATGTCACCATAATTCTCTGTAATCATTTATTAGCACTCCTAAATATTTAATAGTTAATTTTAAAAAATTGATAAGGGAAAGAGTTATTATTTCTTTCCTTTTCTTCTACCGCTTCGTTTAGCTGCGATTAAACCTACTTTTCTACCAGGCTGTGCATGTCTTGACACAGTTGTAGAACGTGGAGGACTTTGATGAGCACCACCACCGTGAGGATGAGTAGCAGCATACATAGCTGTACCTCTAACTCGAGGATAGTAATGGCCTTTTGCTTTCTTAAGATAATGTTTGTTACCGGCCTTTACAAATGGTTTTTCAGTTCTTCCCCCACCAGCCACGATACCAATCGTCGCACGGCATCTGTGAGGGATGTCTTTCATCTCACCGCTAGGAAGTTGTAAAGTTACTTTTCCTTTGTCTCGACCTAGTATAGTTGCATAGCCACCTCCAGAACGGATTAGTCTACCACCATCACCGGGTGTTAGTTCAATATTGAATACAGGAGAACCATCAGGTATGAATTGGAGAGGCATTGTATTACCAAGAGTTATAGCTGCACTAGCGCCATATTCTATTTTTTGTCCAACTTTCACACCTTCAGACGGGAGAACAATCTTTTTCAGTCCATCATCAAATAAGACTTTTGCAACAGGTGCACCTCTTCCTGGATCATGTACTAAATCTATTACTTCTCCAACTACTTTTTCTGAATATTCAATCAGTGATATTTTTCTATATTTAACACTACCTTTCTTTTTATGAGGAACAGCTCTAAATTGATTTGTTCCTCGGCCTCTTCGTTGTACTAATATTTTCTTACCCATTCATATCACCTTAGAATAAGCCCATTCTTGATGCAATATCAGCAGCATCATCATGCTCACTTAGTTTCACATAAGCCTTTTTAGTTCCAGTAGGAGTAATTAAAGTATTCACTTTTATTACTTTTACTTCGTAGAGTTTTTCTACAGTCTCTTTAATTTTTTGTTTTGTAGCCTTAAGGTCAACAAGAAGCACTAATTTGTTCTCTTTTTCAATAAGTTCAAAATCTTTTTCACTTATTAGTGGTTTCTTTATTATTTTGTAGGGGTCGATCATTTTTTATCACCGAATCTTTCATTTAGTGCTTTTATTGCATCCTCGGTCCATATTGTTAAACGACCAGGGTGAGTTCCAGGAGCAAATAATGAGGTTGATATTCTGTTTACTGGCTTTACTTTAGTCCCAGTAATATTCGCTCCAGCTTTTAGGAGGTTGCATTCTTGAGCGCCTACGATAATCACAGGACCAATAGGAACTTTGTATCTTCTTCCTCTTCGTTTGCCTTTTCCTGCACGAATTTTTGTTCCGAGTTTTACTCTTTCAATATCGGCAGATACACCTAAATTCTTCAACATTTGTACTGCATCTTTTGTTTTTGTGATTGTTTCCGCTTTAGATTCTACTATTATTGGAAATTCTAATTGCTCATCAAACTTGTGACCACGTTGTTTTACATGAGCTCTATTTCCAGTATAGGCAATTGCAGATTTTAAAGCTAACAAATGTTCTTTTCTATTTATTCGTTCGATAATTGTCTTTTGAGCTTTTGGAGGATGAGCACGATGACCACCTCTAGCCATAGGTATAAAGGCAGCTCTTTGGGCACTATGTGTTCTACTCCCTTTTACTCGAGGGATTCTTGCGGCACCACGTCCAGGTCCCCAATTTTCAACAGCTACAAGACGACCAGCAAGAGGGCTTACACCTTGACGTTGTCTTCTCCAACTATTTTCTGCTAACACAGCTCTCTTTATTACGTCTGGGCGTAAAGAATTTGAAAATACTAACGGAACATCAATTTTTTCTTTCTTTTTCTGTCCAGAAATATTATATATTGAAACTTTCATTTTCACCAGTCTCCTTATCATTGCTGACTCGTTGTAGAAATATAAACCAATTGAGGTTCTTTTTCAGCTTTGGGTGTGCTTCTCATAGGTTCTCTGAGCATTACAGTTCGCTTTTTAGTTCCAGGAATCGAACCTTTAAGTAACACATAGTTATTTTTTACAACACCATATTTCACAAAACCACCCTTAGGGACGATTTCTGAGCCATCAGATCCAATTTGCATAATTTGTTTGTTATACTCGGTTCTAACATGGAAACCCATTTGGCCATATCGCGGGATAGTCCACATTGTTCGTGAGGGGTTCCATGGACCAATTGAACCAACACCTCTTTTTGTACCCTTAGATTTATGTTGTAATCTTTTGACACCATGTCGTTTAACAGGACCTTGGAAACCTTTTCCTTTTGTAACACCTATACTATCAATAAATTCACCAGGCTTAAACACATCTCTGATTAACATTTCTTTACCTAGTAAAGAAAGACCATATTCAAATCCACTGCTTATATCATTGCAGCCAATCTTTATTTCAGCGATTTGTGGGGTTTTCATTCCGATTCCTGTTAAATAGGGTTGAGTATGAACAATAGCGCGTATTTCTTCAATACGGTCAATGTTTTCTTCAAATTTTTTCTTTGCTTTATCAAAGTCATAGTTGTTGGGTAGTTTCACTCTTCTACTAAGTTCCTTCTTAGTTTCAGTAGAGCGTATGTCAGAAACAATTTTTAACCCATAAGGAGTTTGAGCGTATCCTCGAAGACCAAAAACCACCATAGGAGGGGCTTCGACCACGGTTGCGGATACTGTCACCTCTCTATTCGCCAAATGACTTCTTGGGCGATCTTCTAAATAAACAATGTGCGTCATTCCCGCTTTTATACCTAAAAACCCTAATAACTTGGGATTCCCTTCGTATTCGGGCCAAGCTCTTGGAGCTGGTACGATTCTTCGTGCTCGTACTCTACGGTAACCAAGCGATGACCTATGAGGTGCACTAACTTTTCTGTGAGTCATTTATTCACATCCTTGTCATATATATTCGAAAATTTTACTGTTGAATCCAGCTTTGTGAACTCTACAGTTTCGTACTTCGACATTAATAACCTCATATAAATATGTCGTTCTAATATATTTTAAACGCTATCTACGCAAACGATAGAGTAAGATTAACTACTCTAAAATTAGGCGCATAAATTATAGTTTATAAATAAAAACAAAAACGAACGTTGAGTAATAGTTAGATAAATATAAGAGTAAAATTTTTAACACAATACTAAAAACGGACATATTGATTAATATGAGCATTAACAAGCTACTAAAAAAAATTTCAAATCTTTTTATGAAAGAAGAAGATAAGTTTAGAACGTCAGTTATAGAAAAACTTGGAAATACTAATTTTATTGATTTTAAAAAATTTCAAACAAAATTAACTATAAATGAAAAATTAAATGTAATAAAAGACATGCTCAACGAAAAGCAAATTACGGGAGTTTTTGTAAGAGAAAAGTTACTTTTCTTCTCACTTAACGAAAACGACTTAGAAAAGATAAAAGAGGAATTGAAAAGTAATGGTAAAGTAAATACAGAATTATACAACCATAACTGGAATGTGTCTCATAAAATAATTTCAAATTTTTATAATTTTATAGCACTAGGTTATTTTGACTTAAATAAAAAATATTACTACTCACACTCTGCACTTAAAAGCCAAATTTTGGACGAATTAGAAGTTGCAGAGGAATTTAATATAAAGGCATTTTCAAAAAAACACGATACGGAAAATGCGATAATAATAGATATTGTTAAAGAATTAATTCAAAACAAAGAAATTCAAGGGGTAATAGTTAACAAGGAGACATTTTTAGAATTAGATAAAGTAGAAAGTTTATTAAGGGATTATTTAGATAAAAAAGCTCAAGAAGAGAGTGAGTTAACTTTCAGCCAAATAGCAAAAGATATTGGCATTGATGAAAGAGATCTCCAAGCAGTTGTTATAAAAATTATAAATTCGTACCCCACAGAGTATACACTTTATCCTATTGAAGAAAGAATAGTATTTAAAAAGTAAACAAGTAAAAGTAAAAAAATTAGACTAACTAAAAAACAAAAATGTGAATAAATTTTAATTCTGTTGTAGTAGAGCGAGTGATTGAGAATAATTCCCATTAAGCTAATATCTTGATGAGTTTTTCAAAAATCCACAAAGGGCGAAAAATCTAAATACCTTTCTTTTTTCTGAAGAACAAAAACATAGTTAGTGGAGAATATGAACACCAAATTTATTCAAACTATAATAATTGTTACACTTTTTATATCGCCTGCTATTTTCAATATCTCTCACTCTGTAAATGCTGAACAAAATAGAGAATTTGTCATTTTATTTGATGAATATCATGGACAATTCTTTAATAGAACACATATGAACACAGCATTACAAGCTATAAATGAAAGCATGAATGTTAGAATACTTTTTCAAACTGATTCTCCATTTAATGAGACAAATCTTCAAGGTATAGACCTTATCATCATTACAAACCCTGGTTCATTTGATAAGTATAACCTCACAATTACCGAAACTAATTCTATTTTAGAATACATGCGACTTGGAGGCTCATTATTTGTACTTTCTAATCCTCTGATGCAGGATAAAGATATGACAGGAAAACCTCACACTCTAAATAATGGTTTATTAAATGCAGGAAATAACTATCTTGGTTCAATGCGATTTAGAGAAAAAAATTTCAACTCATCTGTACTAGTTGATGATTTTAATAACTTTTTAGGGAACGAAACATACATCAAAATTGACGAATATGAGTTCAATCATACAATCTTTAAACAAAAAGAAGAAGTTTCTGATCTTTTAATCTATTCATCATCTATTGCAACAGGTAATGAAAATGAACTTAATGCAATTGGAAGGACACCCTCAACCACTTACGACTTAGATTCAGATGGTGCATTCCTTTACCCGACTAACGACTTTTTGACATGGTTTTTTGCTAAAGAATTAAATAAAAAGTCTCGCTTTGCACTATCAGGCTCAACAATTATGTTCAGTGATATTGAAATTAAAGATAGTTCGACTTGGATTAGTCAAAGGGATAACCTTAAACTCTGGAAAAACACGATTGATTGGCTTTTAGGCATTACACCTCAAAAAGAGAGGTTAATTATTGTTATTCCTACTTTTGGTTATTTATCAATAGCTGTAATCGGTTTTTCTCTTTCTGTATTTGGAATATCAATCTTAGTTTACATAATTAAGGATAAGAATAGAAAGAAAACAATATCAGTAAAGTAATTTACCACTTTTCTCTTATTTCTTAGAAAGGCTATAATTAGCTTTTGAAATTATGAGACACACAGGCTTAAAAGACTAAATTTTAGGTCTTTGTTTTTTAATCTTTGCTCTGCAAACTAATTATCATATTATTGTTATTATGATTGGAAATTTTGCGCAACATACAAGCGACATACATCCAAAATTGTTTGGTTTATATACATTTTTTTAGTATAATATATGATTAATATGTTTCTAATACTTAAACAATTTGTTCAGTTGTTTTTCCAAAAAAGGAGAGGTTCCGCTCTTTTAGAGGAGATTTTATTAATTGGGATTGCCATTTTTGTATTTATAATTATTTTTGGAATAGTTCTTAATTTAATAAATTGGTCCACAAATTCTATTGAGGATTTATTCAACTAAAATAGATTTGGAAGAGATTTACATACATCAAGTCCTAACTTGGTAAATGTCAAATCATTTAACTTTTTGATTTTTTTAGTGTCAAGATACAAACGCCTTTAAATCGACATGTTTAAAAATTATCTGTTCGCTTTAGCGTATTGAAGGCGGAGATTGCCGAGTGGTCAAAGGCGCTGGAATGAGGATCCAGTCCTTAGTGGTCCGAGAGTTCGAATCTCTCTCTCCGCACCAAATTATTTTCCTATTCTTCCCATATAGTAAATAATTGCTTCAAGGACTGAGCTTTTATATTACTCTCTTGAAATTGAAAAATTTTAATGCGCCCAAAGTTTTTCTCTTTTAATAAACCAAACTTAGTTAAATACTGTAAATGAGTTCTAACGGCAGAATGATTTAAACTTAATTTTTTTGAAATTGCAGAAATATTGAGTTCACCGTATCTTGCAACTAACATTAGTATTCTAATTCTTCCTTTAGAAGAAAGAACATCTTCAAGTTTAACATTCCAATCGTTTTTATTAGTAATAATATCATTCATCTTATTCACCGGTTATACACTCATCAGCTACATCAAAAGTCATCTTCTGAAGTAAAAATTGTTCAATGGCTATCACAGAAACATCAGGGATACTTACTAATGTCGTTTTTCCTCGCATTCCTTCGCCAGAAAGTTTTGTTGAGATTATATCAAGTTGAGACAGCTCTTTCAAATAAGCCCATACTTGTGTATGTTTTCGAGGTGTTTCAACGTATTCCTCACAAATAAGAATATAAGATTCAATAATATCACTAGTTGAGATATAGGCGTTTTTTGTGTGTTTTAAACGTCTAATGATAGCTAATAAGACTAGGCTTTGCTGTTTATTCAATCCATTTATAATTTCACGACGAAGTTCAGGTTGTATTAAAGATTTTGCTTTTCTAACGTGGTCAGGATAAACAATAGGCGAAGAATCGTCATCTGCACAATTGCCTGCACCCCATAACAATTCTATTGCATAACGGGCGTCACCAGACTTACTAGCGATGTCAGCTATTAATGCAATGCTATCATCGGTTATACCATCTTTATAAAAGGCAATTTCAACGCGCGATTTTATAATATCGACTAAATTTGATTCAGAATAGCTTTCTAAAGGGATATGATGGGATTTGAAACTACTTTTTGTGCTTTCGTCGAGTTGAGTTAAGAAATTGAGATTTCTAGCTATAAAAATATAAGAGATCCATGAATGTGTGGTCATTTCACCTATTCGTAAAAGATCATAAAAAAAGTCAGTACCAATTCTTGTTACAAAATAATCAATCTCATCTAATATTAACAGAATTCTAATCTTATAGGAATTTAAGAGTTCGATAAGTAAGGATTGCAATTCTTCGAAAGAATAACCTCGAATAGGAATAGATTTTGTTAAAGTTCTGGCAACAGTATTAATAATTAAATAGGGGCTTTTATAAATTCTACAATTAATGTAAATTGTAACAAGTTTTCTTTGTTTATCAATGGA
>CAZEQQ010000058.1:0-10728 GCA_964514425.1 uncultured archaeon | reverse complement strand
GATGTCTGATTCTGCTTTGACTTCTGCAGATGTATTGACATAACAAATAACAGGAACACCAGGGTGTTCTGCTTTTAATTTCCTAACATCTTCTCCTTTGATACCATCTGCAAGGGTACATCCGGCTCCTTTAATGGGGACTAAAACTTTTTTCTCTGGATTGAGAATCTTTGTTGTTTCAGCCATAAAATCCACACCACTCATCAAAATAGTTTGTGCTTGAACAGATGCAGCTTTTCTTGCGAGTTCTAGTGAATCTCCTACAATATCAGCTACACCAAATATAATATCTGGGGTCTGATAAGAGTGGCCTAAAATAACAACATCTTTTTCTTTTTTCAGTTGGTTAATCCTGTATGTCAAGGGAGCTATAGTTTCACATTGTTCATATGACCAACCTATGTGTTGAAGTTTATCGTATAATCGTTCTGATTCTTGTTTAATAACTTCAGCATCGATTTCAACGTTACAACATGTTTGAGAAAGTAAAGTCATAGTTTATCAAAGAACACTATTATCTACTATATAAAGAATGTTCGATTTGGGAAAAAAATGTCTAATGTTAAAAAGAACAAATAACTAAAATATGTTGATAAATGCCACAGCAAGCAATTAAGTTTTCAGTTAAAAAAAAGAAAGAAATATTTTCCTCTTTTTAATTAACTTTTAATAACCCTTTTCAATACATTATATGTGTCTCACTTATTTGGATATTCAATGCAATTAGGAGATTTAGAATTTCTCTCCACATTCAAAAAAGTAGTAAATGCGAAATTAGACGTTTTTGAGTTGAAAGTAGATTATCCTCTTTTCAATCCTGAAGATCTTGATAATGACTTCTTCTTAAAGTTTCAAGATGAATTATCTACAACTAATTTATTACTAACTATACATGGACCCTATATCGGTATAGATTTAGCTCATCCGAGTGAATTCATCTCAACTGCTGCAATGAATAGAATAGTAAGTTCGATAGAGTTTGCTTCGTTGTTAAATGTAGAATATATACTAATACATGGAGGAGGGATAAATAGAGATTATTTACCTTGGAATAAGTTTGTTGAAAAAGCAGAACAACGATATCAAAAAAATTTAGAAATAATTCTCAACAAAGCAGAAGGGATGGAAGTAGAAGTAGTGCTTGAAAATACTGAATCATCATTTAACTTCCCATTCGTAGATACAATAGAGAAATTGGAAAACTATCTAAACCTATTTCCAACTGTTAAAGGAGTGATAGACTTTGGACACTTGAATATAACAAGTGATGTACAAGATACAATAAAGTATTTAGAAAAAGAAAACTTCTATGACCGAATAAAAGGCTTTCATATCCATAATAATGATGGAAAGTTTGATTGTCATCGGTCTACTAATAATGGCACCATAGACTATAATTACATCAATTCTGAACTTCTATCAAAATTAAGTCGTAAAATACTAATTTGTGAAATGGATACAGTAGAAGAAGCTGTAGAATTTAAAGAGATAATTGAAGGTGAGTAAGCAACAATACAATTATTAATATAGAATTTAGGCGATTAAAGATGGAAAAGACGATTGTACTGTATAATGAAAAAAATAACTCCACTACCTCTTTTTTACAACAAATTAGAAGTACAATCCTCAATAATTGTCCGAATTGCACCCTAATAAATATTGATGATGAAGAATTGTCTGAAGAGAATATAGATGACTTAAGAAAAAAAATCAATAAAAAATTTGCTCTAATTATAGCCATAGGACATACAGGAACATTTCTAAGAGCAATGTTCCTAGATAATTGTCGAACTCCACTTTTAGCAGCTTCATCGGAGAAAATAAGTTTTTTTACTGAATTAACACCAAATAACCTTCAAGAAGTTATTCCAAGTTTACTTGCCTCAAATAATCTTCAAGTAGATCTATTTGAAAGAATAGAAGTAATAGATGAAAAAAAAGAGAAACCATTTCAAGCCGTCAATGAAATAGCACTTTTCCCCAAAGATTCAGCAGTGTTAATGCATTATACGTTAACTATCAATGATGATGTTGTATATAGAGGAAGAGCAGATGGTATAGTTATTTCTACAGCTTTGGGAAGCACAGGTTACGCTCTCTCTTCAGGAGGACCGATAATTTTAGGGAATCCGGCTGTTCTAACTATAGTTCCTATAAATCCAATGAATAAAGAACATCACCCCCTAGTAGTTCCCTTAAGTAGTAAAATTATGTTCTCTAACTTAAGTTCAAGATCAAAAATCCAAGCTATTATTGATGGACAATTAAGAGTGAATATCAGTGATAATATAAAAATTAAAAAAACTCTTCAACCTACCCAAATTGTACGATTCAATAATAAAAAGAATATTCTTGTTAAACTCCGTAATAGATTAGTAGAATTGGATTTAAGGAATTTGGAAGGTGTACCTCCCTCTGCCCGTTATATCTTTAAACTCCTCCTTACAGAAGGAGAACAAACTCAAAAAGAATTGTGCGATAGCACAGGTCTTTCAAACCGTACAGTTAGAAATGCTCTAAAAGTACTAAAAGAGAAAAACATCATTAATCAAAAACCCTATCTTAAAGATGCAAGACAATCCGTTTATTTTGTTCTTTAACGCTTATATTCTTGCTTATTAGTCAACATTAATCCTTTTTGCATTACTCATTTCATTACTCTTTGATTTATTGCCTTACACCTTTGAGGTTATTATAGAGGAATTTAGAATATACTATAATCCTTCAAATATGTTTATAATATCTAAAAAACAATGTTAGTTTTGTAATACATTTGATAGGGGTTTCAAATGTATTTATTAACAGTAAGTGGTTCTATGGTATCCCAAAAACAGAGAATATTAACAATAACAGCTTTAATGCTAGTTTTTTTGAGTATGAGTATGGTTTATACTCAAGGAAGTCTAGTTGGGCAACAAACTAGAAATTATCTTTATGGTAATCCTGGTGATTATCTTCCTGAAAAAATAGGAATCTTGTATGATCCTATTAATTTAAATGCAGCTGAAACAGCTCGCTCGATATATGAGACAGTGAAAGTACTTTATTCCAATGTTCAATTAGTTGAAATTTATACACAAGAACAATTTGATAGTGCAATAAAGAGAGAATATTGGATAAATGTTTATGTCTTTAATACTGATTTACAAGGAGTAAAATTGGTAGATTGTCATATTCCTTGGAGAAATATGACAAAGAATTTTAATTATTATAGTGATCTGCATCACATCACTGTTTTAGGTAATGGGTATAAACTTGAAACTGCTCCTCTTTCTCCCAATTGCTATTACGATACAATAGAAGTTTTAGATGCTAGATTAGGTTATCTTCACGCTATCTTTAGTATTGGAGAAATATTCGAGAAACATAGTGATCCTCTTTATCAAGAAATAGGAAATAATTTCAAACTTATAGCAACTAAATATTTTGGTGATAATCTTGAATACCTTTTAGCTGCAAGATTTGACCCTGTTTATGGTTTAGGTGTTGAAGATCCAGAAAAAGTAGAAGAAAGACTTCAGACTAACAAAGAAAAATATCCTGACACTTTCTATCAAGTTCATCCTTTTACTGGAGAATTAATCGAACCAACAGCAGAAGTGGAAGGTTTTAACCCTGTTTTAAGATTAGCTCCCAAACAATCAATAGTTGACGATATCATTTTAGGCGATTTTCCTTTACTATCGTCAATACCAGGAGCGGCAGGAGATATAATAAAAATCATTTTACCCATTATTGGTGGAAAAGTACCTGATGGAGCTATAGCTTTGGGAGGTGAATATGCTCAAGAAATAAAAATGATTATCGAACAAATACCAAAACTATTAGGTTTAATCAAAGATCCAAGTGTTGAAGGAGCTTTGGAGATTTTTCTTGACGTTATTGAGTCTTCTTTTCCTTCTTTAGCTGAATACAAACCATATGTACAATTAGTAATGAAAGGATTTTTTGCTATACGTGAAGGAGGAGATGCACTTATTGATTTTATAGAGGAACTAATGTTATTTGTCATTCCTGAAGGTGCACAAAATATTGTTTCTCCTATTTTTGATATGCTTAATTTGACTTCAGATTTTTTCACTCAAATGGCGAAAGCTGAAAAATGGTCTGATTATTTAATGGGATACTTAAATAAACAACTTATTAACGGTGTAATGACAAAAATAGTTAACGCTACATTTGGTGAATTAACCTCTCAAGCAAATACAACTATTGCTTTACTCACACAGATGTTTGAGGTAGGAATAAATATTATTTCATCAAAAAACATGACACAAATTGTAACTGAAGTTCTGCCTTATCTTGCAAAAAATATTTTGGGATCTTTTGTAGGGTCAGAAGGTGATGATGTAATAGAATTACTAGGTATTGCCTTAAAAATGGGATTAGCAGCTACAGGTGTCATATCCGCGAATTATGAAGAAATATTAGATGAGCTACTTGTGATTGTTTTTCCTGATTTAGACATTACTGTTGGAGATGTAAAGGAAAGAGTAGATGAAATTCTAGAAATAGTAAAACAAACGTTAGAAGGTAATTTGACTGTATATACAGACATTAAAGGACAAATAAAAACGATTATTGGTCAGTTAGAGAGCTATTCATCAAAGGAATTAACATCTGAACAACAAGAAATATTATCGAAAATGATTGTTATCGTTTTAAGTATTTTATCAAATGAGTTTGTCGTGCCAGATACAGAATCGCTTCTATCACTCGTTGAAGGAATTCTAACGGAATTTTTGTCTATAGACGTTGAAACAGTTGAAATTGTTAAAAAAACAATTGAATTAGGTTCAGCATTGGTAGCATTTGTAACAGGAAAAGAAAGTCTGAAACAATATATTCAAGGAAGTATTGACAACTTTATGAGTCAATACAGCTCACCAGGTGACTTAATAAAAAATGTACTAACTGCGGTTTTAACTGAATTTGGTTACAATGAAACATTATTCACAATGGGAGCTGAAATTGTTTCTATTATTGTAGATTTATTAGCTGATGGATTTGATTTTTCAATCCAAAATGTTCTCCAAACTCTAATAGGATTAATTGGAACTGGGTTAACTCTCTTGGATGTAAATATTCCAGTTGAAGCATTGTATAATACACTCCAACTGATATTCTCAAAAGATTCTTCCATTAAAGATAATATAGGTGCAATTGTTACAAGTATTGTTTCTTTACTTGAAGGATTTGTTGATCCTGCTATTAAAGATGCAATAGAAATAGTATTGACTTTCATCGGAGGAGCTCGTGACATTTTTACTGATGGTGTTAAATGGATTATGAACCAACTATCAGCGTGGTTAGCAAGTCAATTAGCCTCTCTATTCAATATGTTGACAGCAAAACTCAATGAAATGTTCCAAAGTATTGGAGAATTCATGAGTTATGAAGCGAACTTCACAATTGGATTTGGAAGTTTTTCAGCTTTTATGTTAGGTTTAAAGTTCTCTCTAACTCCTGGTTTTGAAATAGCTACAGACCCACTTCAAGAATTAATAATGGATTTGGTTTTTCATGGTTCAAAACTGTTTGAATTGGCAACTTTAGGTGATTTCTTTAAAACGATTCTAAAATCAATTTCGATTATCCCACTGTTTGAAGCATCTCTATCTATAAGTTCTGGCACTTCAGGTAAGAATGATTTAGTGAAACATCTTTTAGATTCTTTGGGACTAGAACTTGGTTTTTCAGGTTCAGCAGGATTTACCTTACAATTGATGAAAATACAAAATGGTAAGATTAGTACAAGTGACTTTTTCAAAGTGTTAGAGTTTTTCTTTAAGTTTGAAATTACAGTATCAAAAACTATTCCTATATTAGAATTCTTGGGCCCAGGAGGGGCAGCATTAGCCAAAGTAGCAGAATATCTAGGGCTGGGTGGAATATATCTACAAATAAGTTTCTTTATAGCAGTGGAAATAGTCAAACGGTGTGCAACAGCGGCACAACCAGCTACCGATATACTAACAATAATCATAGGATTGTCGATAAAACTTGTGATAGATTTTGACTTAATAATCGTTGGAATAAAAATAGTTTTAGGTTTTACAGTAACATTAAGTTTTATACAAGATTTCTTGGCAGGAACACCGTTAACGGTAGTGTTGAAAATATTGTTCACTGTATCAGTGAAACTAACATTCCTTTTTGTTTCCTGGTCAAAGACTGTTGAATGGGGACCAGATCCTATATACTTAGCAGGAGGAAAGAATGACCCGAATACAAAAGATGAGATGGTAGGAGTAGATAGTGATGGAGACGGACTACCAGATGAATATGAGGCAATGATACCCGGTTTGAACCCCCATGCAAATGATACTGATGGGGATGGATTAAATGATTGGTTTGAAATTAATGTGAGTAAAACCGATCCTCTTAATCCTGATAGTGATGGAGATGGTATAAACGATTATCTTGAGTATGCTGTGTATGGAACCAATCCTTTAAGAGCAGATTCCGATTTTGATGGGTTAACTGATTGGGAAGAAATATTTGTCTATGGAACTAATCCTAACAATAGAGATACTGATGGAGATGGATTGGATGACTATTATGAAATAAATACTTCATTAAACATGACCGGAATAACTCCAAGCGTTCCTTATGTTATTATTGGAGGAGTAAAATACACTGACAGAACAGACCCATTGAATCCTGACACAGATGGAGATGGATTGCTTGATGGTCAAGAAGGAATGTTTGGTCCCAATTATGGTGCATTATTTGAAGAAGATGATTATCCTGATTGGCCTCCTATAATATTTAATGATGGTTATACACACCCATTAGATAACGATACAGACGATGATAGCTATTTGCAGTTAGCTAATGGAACAATAGCACCTTGTAGAACATTTCTCCGTCCTATGACCGATTTTATAGAGATAAATGGTATGTGGGTAGTATTTATTGAAGATGATGAATTGATGCCAAGATTCATTAGAACTAATCCCGTCAATCCCGATACTGATGGAGATAGTGGGATTGATCCTTCTTGGAGAGGAAGTAATGCTCCAGTTGATTTCTTCCTAAATTCAGATGGCTATGAACTATGGTTAGATCCACCAACTGATCCAACAGATGGTGATACAGATAATGATGGGTTGATTGACGGTCTTGAAGGGTGGGGTAACAAATTTTCCTATCATACTGACCCTAATAATCCCGATACTGATGGAGATGGATTAAGTGATTTCATGGAAATTGTTTTAGGTACTGATCCTCTTAATCCTGATACTGATGGAGATGGTGTGTTAGACGGGGTTGAGTTTTTCATTTGGGGAACTGATCCCTTAAATCCTGATACAGACTTTGATGGACTGCTTGATGGAGAAGAAATTTATCTTTATCACACCAATCCCTTAAGTTGGGATAGCGACGGTGACGGAATATCTGATGGTATGGAAGTTTTAGTATATCTTACTGACCCAATGGATGAAGATATAGATAATGATGGGCTTACTGATTGGGAAGAACTGTTCATTTACGGTACAAACCCTAGGGTATATGATACTGATGGAGATGGTCTTAGTGATGCAGAAGAAGTCTTAATCTACTTTACTGATCCATTGAACTGGGATAGTGACGGTGATTCTATCATGTTTCCAAATGAAGACGGAAACATAACTTTTGCCTTATCAGATGGTGATGAAGTAAAATTATATGGTACTAATCCTTTAAACTCTGATACTGATGGAGATGGCATCTCCGACGCTTGGGAACTTTATTTAGGTTCCGGTTTAATACCTGATTTTAATCCTATCTCCTTGAATCCGTTAAGCAATGACACCGATGCCGATGGGCTTCTAGATGGTCAAGAGTGTATTGTTGCCAATTCAACTAGTATAATTTATCCTTACATAAGCTTTAATGTACTCTTTCCTTATAATACCTCTCCAGTTTTATACGACACCGATGGCGACGGAATTTCTGATGGTGATGAAGTTCTTAAATATGGAACTCTACCTGATAATCCTGATTCTGATGGAGACGGATTAGATGATTGGATGGAAATATTTATTCATGGAACTAATCCCTTGTCCTCAGATACCGATGGGGATGGTTTATCTGACCTTGAAGAATTGGATGGATCTTATCCCATGTATACCTTAGATCCTCTCGATCCTGATGTGGATGGAGATATGCTCCCTGATGGGGCAGAAATATTACTTTATGGTAGCGACCCAAATGATCCTGATGAGAATGGAAATGGTATTATAGATGGGTTAGATTGGGATTGGGATAAAGATGGTCTAGAAGATGGATTAGAATTTTTTGTTTATCATACTTATCAGATGCCCGGTGGAGGTGTAACTCAACCTGATTCTGATAAAGATGGATTGATGGACGGATTAGAGGTTTATCTATATGGAACAAATGCCACAATGTGGGATACAGACCTTGATACTTATGGTGATGGATTAGAGATAATGGTAGGTACTGATCCATTGGTTTTTACTACAAAAGAAGAATTCGAAGCTGCATTAGCTCGTTCAGGACAACTTATAGAAGAGGGTGTAATTGTTTTGACACCTTTAGAAGATGGAGTATATCCTTCAACTTATTACACGTTTATAGTTTACAATGTTACAAGTGTAAATGCTATTAACTACCAATATAAGCGTGAAACTGAAGAATTTACCTCTAACAAAACTATGTCTTTTGATAACGAAACGAAAATGTGGAGTGATACTGGACCCGTTTTAGATCCTGGGGAATATGTTGTTAACTTTTATGTTAATCGAACAGTTGAGAATGTTACTAAAATCGGAGTAGTTACGCGTCATTTCACTGTAGAACTCACAGATGATAAAGACTTGAGCTGGACATGGATAGTGGGAGGATTAGGAGGAGGTGTGTTACTGGGGACAGCTACTTCATTGTCTATCCTTGGTGCTAAAGCGGGTAAATTTGATTTCCTCAAGAAATTGATTAAGAATTTGCCGAAGAAAAAAGGTGGTGGAGGAGGTGCATAAAATGAATAACAAAGGTATTTCTATGAAAACTAAAGGATTATTCCTTTTTTCATTATTTATGGTTTCAATATTTGCAGGTATTCCGCTTTTAGAGACCTTTATTGAACCATCCAACATTGAAAACTCGTTCAATCAAGATTTATTGAATAAGTTATCTGAAGAACAAAATATGCTTCCTAAATTCTATAGTGATGTAACAACGAATGAAAACCCATATTCACAACATATAGATATAGGTGCGTTGCTTCGAGATTCTCCAAATTATTACAAACAAACTTACCAACCTTGGAAATCAAAAGCAGCAGTAAGATGCATAGAATTTTCTGATGATTATCAATATTTGGCTCTAGGAGGAGGGTATCTCTATGACAACGAAATTCATACTTATCGTTGGAACCCTAACCTTAAGCAATATTCCAAAGTATGGTGTAGCGGAGATGAAGTAATAAAAGGCGATGTCGTCGACGTAGCTTTTGGAGACACGGACAATAATCATTTTCTCGAAATAGTAGCAGCTTCTACTGATGGTCATTTTCATGTATTTGAACAAAAACATATTTTTGACCCTAATACAAATACAGAGAATATGTTTGGTCACGTATATACTTCACCTTTTCTAGGTCCAGTTTATGCGGTAGAAATATTTGACGTTGATTTAGATCATTTACCTGATATTGTTGTTGCAAGCTGGGATAAAAAGGTACATGTGTTTGAATACGATTTACATTCAGGATATCCTTTTGCACCAGAACATTGGGTAACATATAAAGAGAAATGGACTTCTCATGATTTAGGACAATTACCCACGTCTTTAGTTATTGGAGACACCAACTATAATGGTTTGCCTGATATGGTTGTAGGAACAAGAGAGGGGGGTATTTTCGTTTTTGAGAATAATGGAACTGTTCTGGACATTCAAGGTCAACCATATCCTCTTCCTCAAGATAATAGCTATAAACTGATTTATAATAATACAGAAACAATATGGCGAGCTATTTATTCAATGGAAATAGGAGAATTAGATGGTAAACCTGGTGATGATGTTGTCTTAGCTGCTTTTGCGAATAATGCATTTGTTTTTCGTTATGACAGCATTAATGGATACTATCTCCAAAAACTGATAAAAGATTTTGAAACTTGGTCACTAGTCGGAGCATATCCTCCTGATTATTATATTGATAATGGAACACTAGGACAAAATGTCTATTTAGGTACCCATCCTACAGTTCCTGAGCCAGTTGTAAATTTTGCTTCATATCCAGAAATTTATCCTTACAATACTGGTACAGCTCAAAAAGAATTGTCCTCATGGACAGTGTTCCTACCAAATTCAACTTATTCAGCTTGGGAAGTTTTTGATTTTGGTAGAGATGAAGAAGGAACAGGAAATGGTAACTCCAAAAAAGATCTATCGATTGTATTTAAAGAGGAAATTAGTGATTCCGACTTAGGGGATTTTGAGATTAGTATAAGTGCTGATATGTCAAGATGGATAAAAATTAACCAGGATGACTTAAAAATAGGTTCAAAAGAAAGCTATACTACAATAGATATCAATGTCGACCCTTATCTTATTGAAAGAAAACTAGATTATTACCGCTACATCAATGTTTCCGTTAATGCTGGTGTTGTAAAAGAATATAAGACCTATTGGATAGAATTTGATTACCCATTTCAAACTGTTTCTACAGCTTTGTCGGTTACCATAGGAACACTCACATCTGACATTGTTGAAGAGCAAGAA
>CAZEQQ010000057.1:5226-10728 GCA_964514425.1 uncultured archaeon | reverse complement strand
CTCCACCCAAAAAAGTTATGCTCAAGAGTGTAATCGATCTTAGTTGAGTTAACAGCATTTGAGGAAGAACCAAAAAATTAATACTCTAGTATAAAAATGAATACAATATAGAAAGAAAATTTTTGAACTATAATCGTTAATATTACTAATATCGAGGAATGTACATGCTTCACCCACCCAAGAGGACTATAAACGAATTATCTTGTGAAATATCCATAGAAATAGAAAATTTAACCCATTTTAAGGCATTTCTAACTATAGCCAAAAAATTAGGTAACAGAATTTTAGTAATAGAAAACTTAGATCCTAAAAAAAAATCTGCTCTAATACAAGAAAAGAATAGTGAAAAACTAGTATCTCCTCAAATAGTTTGTGCAGAAAGTAACACAGATATAAGAGACGAAAGTGATTGTGAAAAATTCTTATTATCTGCTTTGATAAATGAACCAACCTTATTAATGCTCGTTTCAAAGAAAACTATACAAGAAAATTCCATTGAAAAAGTAAAAGCACAATTAGCAAATTATAGGCCGCATTATGATATAATAAGTGTTTATACAACAGATGATAAAGTTGTGAAATGGGCTGCACATGATAGAAGAGTAGATTTTATTGTAATTGACACTTTTAATTATAAAATTGTAGATAGAGCACTATGTTCGCTAATAAAACAATACAATAAAAGTTTTGAAATTAGACTTTCCGATATAATAGATTTTACTAACCCTAAAAGTTTGAGTGAGGCTATTAGAAAAGGAAAAAAAATATTCAAAGTTATTCTTGATGAAAAAGTTTCATTTGTATTAACTGCAAACCCAAAAAAACCAACACATATGCGAAGTGGTGACCAATTAAGAGCTCTCTCTTCTTTATGTGATGTCCCTTATAATAAAACAAGAGGAAGCACAAATACTATTCCACTTAAAATAATTGCAAAAAATATATTGAAAGCAGATGAATATTATGTAATTGAAGGAGTAAGAGAGGTAAAAAACGATGACAACACTTGTTAGGGATCGGTATATTGTATATGAAGTACTAACACAACCTAATTGTAGCGACTTTTCCCTTACTATAAATGAAATAAGGGATAGTTGTTGGAGAACTTATACGTTACTATATGGACTAAATGGTACATCAGGTGCAGGATTGTATTTTGAAGAATATGATGATGAAAAGAAAAAAGGTTTAATTCGCTGTACTAGTAAAAACTTGTTGCAACTCAAAGTTGTTTTAAGTCTAATAACAAAGATGAAGGATAAGGAAATTATAATTCATCCAATATTTATCACTGGTGTCATAAATAAAGCTAAAAAAGTGTTGAAAACTTAGAATATAAGCATGAATCAATTTCTCTTAACTAAAATATTTGATTCTAGTTTAAACTCTTTTTCCAACAATGTTTCTAGTATTAACCTAATTGCTGGTAAAATTACCGCAGAGTGTCTAATCTCCTTTTCTAGACTCATATTACGAAGTTTATACTCATCAATTTCTATAATTAAATCCCCTTGAGCTAATTTAAAAGAATGTATCTCACTTTCTTTACTATCTGTAAGAGTAAGACTGGACACTTGGCCTTTCATTATTTCTTCCTTTTTTGTATCAAAAATAAAAATGTCCGAGAGTTTAATGTATCTACCATAAGCAGAAGGAGATTGTGGCATGAAAGGGATGTCGATTGTTTTTATTATGGAAAGGGTATTATCAAGAATTAATAAACGTCGATCAGCTCCAACAGAAAATAATTTGCCCTCATAAAAGTGCAGTAGAAGAACCTCTCTTGTGTGGTGTGATTCAAAATGTGTTCTTTTAAATGTGATATAGTTTATCTTTCCAACATTTCCGTTACTGTAGCCAACAAATAGTGCATCATCACCAAATGTAACGCTTCCAATACCTAAAATTGACCCAAATGAGTTTACTTGATTTAAGTCTAAATCAAAGATTAATAATTCTCCTGTTTCAGTACCTATTAATAATTCTTTATCATCTATTAGTTCAATAGACGTTGGACGGCTTGAAAGTGTGATCTTTTTGAGAACTAATTTCTTCTTTGAACTTAAGTCCACCTTTACAATAGTTGAGTCTAACGAACACGAAAAAAGAGTTGTATTACTGACTAGCAATCCATTTATGTAACTGGTGTGATAAGCATATACCCCAGCGAAAGAAAAATCCCTTTTTTTCCAAAAAGAAACAAGACCAAAATGGTGCCCTATAATGAAAAAATTGTCACATTCTGCTGATTTGGAGGAAACAATCCCATATTCTCGGTAAATAGTATTCAAAACTGCATGAATATTTTTATCTATCGCAATTAGTGAATCTTTTAGAGATTGCTTTAAGGCATTGGCAGTTTTATTCATATTTATAAATATAACCCCCCTCCGTTTCAGATTCTTAATGTCGTAAACTTGAGTATCCCCACTATTAAATGAAAAAATAATGAACCCTCCTAAAATAAAAAATCTATGGACTTCAGGTAATTTAATTTGGTCTGTTTTTATCAAACCTTGTGATGAAATATCCCAAACCTTCAAAATGTGATCCTTAGCTAAACTGAAGAGTTTTTTATTAATGTAAAAAATTTGAGATATGCGCGCAGAATGGGCGGGATATTCTGTTATTAATGAAAAATCATCTAAGGACCACAGTTTAAAAGACGAACCAATACTCGTTGTTACAATAATGTTAATTTCAGGAATAAAAACTATATTTGCTACTGTAGATTTATGAGCATAAATGCAGGCTTCTTCATTTAATTGTTTGTCCCAAATTATGACCTTACCATCATTTCCTCCTGTTATAATATATGAGGGTGTATTTGCAATAACAGAAACAGCTTTTGAATGTCCTGTTTGATGATACGGCACTAATATTTTAGTATTTGTCGTCGTCATAAAATAAAAATGCTAGAATAACATAAAAATTATTGCATACAAAGAAATCTCTGAACTATAAAAGTGCCTTCCTATTGTCGTGGGAACATCATATATCAGATATGGAGCGGTTAAGTCATTAGGCACCATAAAATCAAAAGTGTTACTGTTTATAATAATTTTTATCTTCCATAGTTAGTAAAATGTATATTTTGTATGTTTTAAAAAGGGATGTGCAAAAATAAAATTCTCCCCGTAAAAAGTTACTATGTTATGAGCTTAACAAAAATACTAGTTTTAGAGTAATCTTTAAGATTAAAAGAGAACCTATAAATAATCGTAAGGATATATCAATCAAAAGGACAAAAGCATAAAAGGTAGGATGAAAAGTAAATGGTATCAGATGAAATTTTAAGCAAAGAAGCCCAATTTATCTTTGAACGAGCTTATGGGTTTGAACCAAAAGATGGAGATTTAAAGAAATGGCGTGGTGTTGTTCCTATCATAACTGAACAAGGTAATGACGTAATTGATGTTGAAATAGATATACCTTCAGGTTACCCACAAAAAGCACCTATTGTCAGAATATTAACTCCATTATCCCATCCTAATGTAGAAAATGGTTTACTAGATATGCGTATCTTATATCGTTGGAGAGATAATTATCACATTTTTCAAGTAATAGTTGAAATACAACGTTTATTCTCAAAAGTAAAAGGAAGAATAATAGGATATCAAAAACAAAGACCTCTTGAAACTCATAATCAAGTTCAATCTCTAAATACACAAAAAGATCAACTAGCGATAATACTAAAGCAGAAACAAGAAGAACTGAATGAGATTCGTAGAAAGAAGCAAATGAAAATGAGCCAACAAGTAATTGAGCAAGAAACAGAAAAAATGGTAGAGGAAGAAGTTTTAAGTATCGAAAATCAAATCTTCGCTACAGAACAACAATTTGATGATTACGAGATTTCTGCAATAGAGTTCGCGAAAAAATACTATTCATTAAAGAAAAGATATTATTTATTGGAAGGACAAAAAGCTTGAAAATCACTTTTCTTCCTTAACTTCCTTAATATCCTCTGTCCTTATCATCTTTTTTGTTAGTTTATACCAAACAATTAACCATACTATAACAAGAATTGCACTAGATACAACCTTAAATGTTCCTACAACAACTGTGAGGAATAAAGTTGCTTGCTCTGCGGGTATTTCAACAATAATTGTATTAATAAGAATACAAATAGTTAAGAAAGTAACAAAAACAAAAAATTCTAACCCTACAACTTTCTTTAAAT
This sequence comes from uncultured archaeon, assembly GCA_964514425.1. Classification (GTDB taxonomy): domain Archaea; phylum Asgardarchaeota; class Heimdallarchaeia; order Heimdallarchaeales; family Heimdallarchaeaceae; genus CAZEQQ01. The sequence continues at coordinate 6,545 of CAZEQQ010000057.1, read as the reverse complement.
CTGGAATAATTTGATAATATTTCATTTAGATCACCATTTTAATTAATATTGCTGTAATTATTGCAAAAACACCACTTGTAATAGTTAGAATATTAAAACCTTTTACCACATCATTCTCTGCTAAAGGCTGCTCTTGAACTATTAAACCAACAAGGGTAATTGGTGCCTTTGGTTCGGGATTAGCTGCGATTTTCCAATCATCGGTCATCTTTGTAGGTCTAGCTGCCATATCTCTTCTTTCTACTAATCCTTTTACACTTCCTATTATACTGAATGAATTCATGATAAAAGGAATCATCGCAATAACTATAATAACTTCTAACTGCCCCATAATGGCAATAGCACCAATAGCTGCTCCTATCGTTAAACTTCCTGTATCACCTGAAAATACTTTCGCTGGATAGCGGTTGTATATCCAAAAAGCTGCCAAAACAGCGATAATTATCAAAGAAAAAACTATAGTTAAATCGGTTGATGCAAAACTAAAATCAAAAATTATTACATTTGCAATTAAAACTACGATTAATAAAATTATCACAGTAGATGCCATTGAACCATTAAAAACGTCTAACATATTCACGGCATTACCTGTTACAGATATCGAAAAAGGCAAAAGAAATAGATAAACAACTGATAATCTTGTTTGCCCAATAATAGGAAAAACAGGCTCTGATTTAAAGCGATTAAATAAAAAAATTGGTAGTGAGGCTATTATCAATAGAAGTGGTTTAAATAGTGCACCGAGTGTTTTCACATCGTCGAATATCCCTATTATCCCTCCTATTAAAATAACAGCCAAAAAAACAAAAATTGTAATTCTTTGCTCACTATCACCAATGAATATAAGTAACAAAATACAAGTGAGTGTAATTGCTAGCAATAGAACTAATCCTCCCATTTCTGCAACTTTTGGTTGGTTCTCTTTGTGAATATCTATACCATACTTCCCTTTTTTTAACATATATTTAATGTGAAAAGGCAAAAGAATTACTGTTAGAATGAAGGGAAAGAAGAAAGAGAATATATAAATTAGAAGAGGTAATGTCATAATATCCGTTAAAAATGAGCACTATTTGAAGTTTTGCTTCAAATAAATCGTCTCGGTGATTAGAGTTCTTCTAATTTTTTCAAAGCTTTAAGGAGCTCTGCTTTATCTCCATCTAATTGTTTACCAAAAAGCTCAGCTGATTGTTTTGATTCAGGTGCAAGGTATGATTCTGTTTTTTTGGTTTCAAGGGTAGGCTTTGGTGTTGTCATTTCTTCTGTAGGCTTTGGTGTTGTCATTTCTTCTGTAGGCTTTGGTGTTGTCATTTCTTCTG
>CAZEQQ010000057.1:0-5126 GCA_964514425.1 uncultured archaeon | reverse complement strand
TAGGCTTAGGAGATGTTACAGGAGGTGTTGGAATTGGTGAGCTAGGTACAATACCTATGTATTCGTCATCAGTTGTAGTTTTTATTGGTGTTGTTGCAGGTTGTGTTTTTGCAGGGGACTGTGTTGTATTAACTTGACTAACTTGCGATGCTTCTATAGATGATGAACTTGGTTGAGGTTTAGAATGAGTTATCTCAGGTGTTGTGGTCCTTACTTCTTGGTTAGGTGGTGATGGAACAGGAAATTCTGTTTTTATTCCTATCTCTACTTCTTTTTTGGTATCCTGTACTGCTTCTCCTACTTTCTGTGTTTGGGCTGCTTCAGCGATAGTATCTTTTTTCTCTACAGTTGCAGTTTTTATCTCTGTTGAAGGTTTCTGAACACTTTTTGCTGCTTCTAATAGGAGTAATTTCTCATTAAAATGGTCTAAACGTTTATCAATTTTATTCAACTTATCAATTAAATCTTTAGGAGGTTGAAATGTCGTTTCTGAAGAAGAGGATTTAGTGGAACCGCTATCAGAGGCAGAAATTTGTTCTGTTAATGTCTCTATTTTATGATTTAAGGAATTTTCTAAGGTTTCCATCCGTGTGTTTAATTTTTCCACAACTTCATCATAATCACGAAAACGATCTTGAACAGCGTTTACTATACTTTCAACCATATTTTTAAGAAGAGATACGCTGTTAACCAATTGTTTTAGACTTGTATCATCTTTATTTTCTTTTTTCATCTTACTTCTACATCTAAGATTCTATTATCCCCTAAAAAAGGTTTAGGCTAGTTACGAAATATGGGAAAAAGGTGAAACAAGTGTTTATACTGCCCTAAATTGTGAGAAGGTCCGATTTGAGCATTTCGTTTAGCAGTTCACAAACTATTTCCTTTGAAATAGGTTTGGATGTACTAAGTAAAAGCATCGCTAGTATTTCTGCAATTGTCCTGCTTCCATCTATTAAATTGGATATTTCATGTAATAACCCTTCATAATTCTTCGTTAAAAGATTCAAAAATTGTTTACTTTCTACATCAGTTTTGATTGTTAAACCTTGAGAATAGGTGAAATATGCCTTCATAAGTTTCATAACATTTGTAGGACCTTTGTAATTCCTTTTATAAACTATTTTTAATTCTGATGAAATATTACCCTCAATTTTAGCCTCTGTAAGAAATTTAACACTTTCATTCTTAAAGTTACTAAGATCTTCTTTGATGAGTTTTAGCATAACATTATTCTGTTGATTCTTAAAAACTGACTTCATAATAACCAATTCACTTTGAGAAAAAACATCTAAAATAGTGGGAGTTAGAAACCTTGAGTTAGTATACTTACCATCTGTTATTACATTATTTAAAAGTTCAAACAGCTTACTTTTACGTGCAAAATAACCTTTAAGATAAGCTTTTACAATTTTATTATGGAATAAATTGGGAGAAGAGAATACTAAAACTGATAATGCTGATAACATTCCTACTCGCTTTAACGTTGTTGAATCAACTTTATCTATTGAATCTAAATTAGTATGATGAAAAGTGTCCCCATGTCCAAACATAACAGAAGGTGTTCTTAAGGGGTAATCATTGAACAATATGTGATCTGAACCTCCTGAAAAAGGATTAATTCGAGTGTTCCAAGGAAATTGCCAACCTGTTTCTTCTATAAGTGAATAGTCATTTTTCACATCATCAAGAATATCTGTGATAACATCATTCAATGAAGAAGGTGTGCTAGAACTTGAAAGAGATACTGTAAAAGGATAACCAACTAAACAAGGATCCTCTCCAACCATGTCCAAATTAACACAGCCAATAACTTGAAACTGTTCATTTTCTACTACTTGCTTAATCCAAGCTACTGTGCCATGAAATTCTGGAACCCATAAAAACCTTAGTGTGATATCTGGTCGCTTAATCTTATGTTCATCAATAAGCGTCTTTAGCACTCTATATAATTCTAACAAAAGAGCACTACCCGAAGCATTATCGTTAGCAGATGGTGCAGGATGACAACTGTGTGCGACTAGAACTAATTCTTTATCGTTCTTTTGTTCACCTTCAATTTTAGTAGATAAAACATGCATAGCGCCTTTATAGAGATTAGCATCAATAAAGGCATGAACAATTATTTTCTTTCCTGCTTCTAATGTTTTAATCATTTTTAGTGCTTGTAATCGTGATATAGAAAAACCAAAAGAAGAAAGTTCAATATTTTGAGAATTAGGCCATATGCCTACATATCTGATCATATTAAGATGACCAGAAGCTCTTATTTCTGATGGATAAATAATTGCCCCTATTACCCCGTATTTTGCAAGAACTTCTATCATTGTACGGGGTTCTCCTGAAGTAAGGACTATTTTCCCTTTTACATCTTTACTTTCTAAATCTTCCTCTCTCCCCTCTCCTACGTGGATAACTTCTGCACTTATATCTACAGGTTTCGAATGAGTGCAGATACTTGTTTGGGTAATTGAGAAATCACAAAGAATTTCATTGATAGGTTCAATTTGAGTAAGCATTCCTTCTTTTATATCCCATGAGAAAGGCGAATCCCACTCAAAACTTTTTTCGTTACCGTCAGCTTTGAACTCATGAATAACTCCATGTCCATCGTTTAAATGATCTAACTCCTTCTTTAAAAATTCTAAAGCCGATAAAAAAGAATGACTGGCTTGAATTCTATGGAATTGAGAAATGAGATTAACATATCTTTTTGTTCTCTCTCCAGATAAATGATTCTTTAGCAATAAGTATAATTCATCATAATTCATAAATTACGTTAAATATTTAACTATTTAAAAGTACCACAAAAAAGAATTGAAAAACTTCTTAAAAAATAATGAGTATAAAAAAATGTAAAGGAAAGATATTAATTTCCTCTACGGCCATGACTACGAAGTGAAGGTCTGTTCTTTATTGTACCAAGACCTTTTTTGCGTAACCCTCTAGACTTCCTAGATGCGCTAGTAAGTCCTCGAAAAGCTCTTCCTTTGTGTTTTGAATTCTTGAGATAAAGTGTTCTATCTCCTCTCTTCTCAATAGAAGAAATCCATTTAGTTCGAGGATCTTTAGCTATAGATGGATGTTGAGGATCAACAAAGATAACTTCAAACCATTTGCTTCGACCGTCATTACCTACCCAATAGCTGTTTAACACTTCCAAGTTTCTATACTTTCGAGCTGCTCTTTCTTCAGCCATTACTTTGATGCTCTTTTTAGGCGTAATCTTATTCACACCTAAATTTCTGCTTTTACGGCCTCTAACAGGTCTCTTTTTCCTTCTTCCACCTTTTCTTACTCTAGACCTTACAATCACATATCCTTCTTTAGCTTTATACCCTAAAGAACGAGCTCTGTCTATCCTTGTAGGTTTTTCAACTCTAGTAAGGGATTTTTCTCGTCGCCAATTAATAACTCTTTGACGCATTAATTCTTTAAATTCATCAGTATTTCGATGGCGCCAAAATTCTCTAACGTAATGATACATACTTTTTGACATAATAATCACCCACGATTCCTTTCGACATCTCGTAGGAGGTGTTAAGTAAATAACTACAGTAGTATTTTAAACATTATGTTGATTAAGAAATGAAAATACCCAAAATAAAAAAGAACAAAAAATACAAGCATAACTGATAATTGATTTGCATCATAACTTTTTAAATTGAGAAAAAATTAGTTGATAATGAAATAGATAAAAGTGATAACATGACATTAACCATAAATAGTATTGCTTTCAGGTACTCTGTTCATGCAACAGAGGACGAAGAGAAAAACTCTACTGCATTTAAAACAATTCTACCTTTAGAAATGAATAAAGGAAAAGTTGTAAAAGAAAAAGTTAGTGGAGGGTATAATAACCCCATAATTTATAATGACATCACAATAACAAAAAAAGAAGAAATAGAACAAACTCTTGAATATTTCAAGGAGAATATTTCTGATATAGATAAAAAAAATTTATATCTCGAATTTGAAGACCGTTTTGATGAAGATAATAAAACTTTTCATTTCCGTATAGATAAAGGCTTAGCGTATAATGGCATAGTTAGTATTAATGACTCTCCTAATTTCATAAAAGTCACTATTAAATTAACTACATTTGATCGCGATACAAGTTTCAAAGAGTTTATTATGGCGAACGGATTGATACTTAATTGAGAAAGTAATCCAAAGTTTTAGTTTTTTTCTTCTTCTCCATAATTTTCTCGTAAAAATCCTTCTCTGTTTTCATGAATGCTTTTTTAAAAAAGTATTTTGGAAGAAAACTGTGGAATTGTTTTAAATTTAGACGATGTTCTAAAAATTGTGTGTGATAATATTCCTCCCACATAGCATCAAAGTCCAATGAAGTATATTCAAAAGGCAAAGTATCGGCAACTAAGGGAGCTAAAACCTTTCTTATTTCTTCAATTATCTTCTCCGTCTTATCATATTGATTATTATTAAACTCTTTAATATCCATGCGTTTTGACTGAAGAAACACTTTTTCATCTGCAATTATCAAAATTATGAATTTTTCATAACGTGAAGCTAGCCATTGGGCTATTAGTGAACCACTATTATGCTCAAGTTGACAATGTCCTACTAAAAGCATCTCAGGATATGGCATTAAACGAATAAAACCTGAAACCTTGTAAACCTCTCTTATTACCGCAGAAGCACGGGAATTTACTAAAACACCAAAATCTGTGCTCTTAGTAGTTATCTCATGAGGATTAGTGGTAGCAATCTTATACATCTCTTTAATAAATTCAGAATTTGAATCTTTATGATAACAGGCTGCTGCAATAATCTCCTCAATTGGTCTTTCAAAACTCATTTAGTCTCACTTTATCCATTCTTCCATTGTTTTTTGATAATTTCCTTTGAATTTGATAAAAGGAATAGCACGTTTCAAAACAACTCCCACTGATGCAAGCTGTTTTGTTTTATTGATGGATATTTGTTGCTTCTGTAACTCAATTATCCTTTTTGCAGATGTTGGTCCAATTCCTGGAACTTTAATTAAGTCAAAATAGGAAGATGAATTGATATCTAAAGGAAAAATTTCGCTATTTCTAGCCATAAGAATTTTAGGGTCGGTATTTAGAGGGATTTGTCCTTCATCATTTAAAATATTGTAA
>CAZEQQ010000056.1:0-10859 GCA_964514425.1 uncultured archaeon | reverse complement strand
TACGAACAATATAAAGATAATATTGAGGTTACCATCTTCACACCTGCTTCAGAGAAGGGTATTCCTCTCTCTATAAATCCTTTAATTCTTCCTCCAAGTGAATTGGATAAGGAAGAGAAAATATTAGCACTAGATGGTATAGCAACAAGTCTTGCAAATGTTTTAGGATATAGACTAAATACAGAAAAAGGTAAAGGAGTAAAGGCCTATCTTATTTCTCTACTTGAAGCATTAATGGAACAAAATATTCTGGTTCAAGACTTCGATATGTTGATTAAACTAATCAATACTGATGAAAGTTTTCTCTCTGAAAGTATGAGAAATTTAATGAACGAAAGAGAAAAACAATCATTAGTAAAAAACATTCAGTTCTTAACAGTAGGTGCGAATTCTCTTGTATTTACATTAGGACCAAAATTGGAAATTCCAACACTAATCAAACCTTCAAATCCTGAAAAAATACGTTTATCTATTGTATACCTTAACACCTTAAATTCACAAAAAATGAAAGAGTTGTATATCAGTACTCTCTCCCAAAGCTTATACTCGTATATTTTAAGCAATCCTTCAACGACAACACAACTAATTTTCTACATTGATGAGTTGACAGGTTTAATTCCTCCGCATCCTAGAAATCCTCCAACTAAAGAATGGTTAAAATTGTTATTCAAACAAGGAAGAAAGTATGGTTTATCTATGTTAGTAGCAACACAAAATGTAAGTGATGTTGATTATAAAGCCTTTGGACAAGTAAGTACTTTTCTCTTTGGTCGTTTTATGGCTGCACAAGATCTGAAAATAGTAAATAACATGGTTCAATCCCATCCCAACACACGTTTCATAGCGGATAGTCTCCCAAAATTAAATCCTGGTCAGTTCTACCTTCTTTCTCCCGATAATTACCCTGAACCCTTACTCTTTCAAACTAGGAGACTTTACTCTTCTCATTATACTCTTAATGATAATGATATTTCGAAACTTTATCTTGATCCTCCTGAAACCTTATCTAGAGTCGCTGGCGATTATGATCGTTCTGTCGATGTAATTGATCATAAAAAAATTGAGGAAGAGCTAAATCTTTCAGATATAGAAGCAGATATGAAAAAAATAAAAGATTTTGATTCAATTCCCTCTACTTTAGATAAATCTGTAGATATAGAAAAAATTGATAGTGGTGAAACAGCTGATAGTGGATTAGATTTTAATATCGACGACGAATTTCCCGATGTTGAATTTGGAGTAGATGATGATGAAAGTGAATTAGGTGTTAGTGAAGTTGTTTCACCTACTATTTTTCCAGAAGACGTGAAATCAATAGATTTGAGCAAAGTTATCAAATCAATGAAAGATCATTATCTAAAATATGAAACTATAGACTTTAAAAATTTTATAGAAAAAGCATTCAAAGATCATAATTATAGTTATCTGGGAACAAATCAATTGCGTCTTGCATATATACCTTTTATGTATTTGGATTTTAATATCATTGCAAAACGAACAATAGATGTAATCTATGCTAATCAGACAGCTCAAGAAGAAATAACAATGGAACTTCCAATAAAAAGATTATTCCCATTGGTTGATAAAATAAAATTTGAAAATAGTGAGAAGATATGGAAATTAGATTCTCTTCCTTTCTTACCAGAAGAAGTTTTTGCCGAATTTATATCAGTTCTTCCTCTACAAAATTTAGGAAGTTTATTCTCTCCGTCATCATCAAACATCAGAAAAATAGCTCTTCAAAAACATCCAAAGAATCTACTAGAATCATTTCATGACGTTCTACTAAATGATTTAACTTTCTATTCATATGAATGGCAAAACACAATAGAAGATTCCTTGCTGCAAATAGAAGAAAAAAATACAAAAATAATAAATGAATGGGTGAAAGAGACAGAGCGAAAGAAAGTAGAACTTTTTACAGGAGTCCAATCAAAAAGAGAAAAAGTTAAACAGTTTCAAGCCAAAATTGAGCGTGCAAAGGCTATTTACAGCTCTCTTAAACCTATCATAGACAATAAATATAAACGTTCACAAAAAGATATAGTAGAATTCAATAAAGCTGTAGAAACAATAAAATATGGACCTGAAGTTGTTCAAAAATTTGTTAAAGATATTGAAAATTCAATAGAGAAAATAAAACAATTGGACGACAGAGTAAAGGCCACTCCTAAAGTCAAATTGGTAAGAAATATTAAAGAAATTATAAGTGCAAGAGAGTATTCATTACCAAAAGTTGAAGAAATAAAAGATATATATGTCTCAATTATTAATATTCCTGTATCTATAGCTGAATTAACACTAGTAGATGAAAAAGGGAATAAGAAAAACTTCAAAGTTATAGCAGAATCAGCTTTAGGGTCAAGTTTAGCTTTATTATGTGATATATGTTATGATAATGAATCAGACACTATGAACTTTGAAAATGAACCATCTATTTGTTCAGTTTGTGGAAAAATGCTATGTAATGACCATTCATTAAACTGTGCCAATACTCAGCAAGTAATCTGCCCAGAACACGCACAAATATGCTCAAGTTGCAAAAAAATAGTTTCTTCTGCAACAGTAGAAAAATGCTCAGTATGTGAAACAATTCTTTGCTCTGAAGACATTGTTCGGTGTTCTGTATGTGAGAAAATAATATGTGAAAAACATCTAACTAAAAAGGAGAAAAGAGGTATATTTAAATCCGAAATGCTTTCTTTGTGTCCAGAGCATGCAAAAAGGAAGTGATAACATCTATAAAAACGTGAAAAAACAGCCTCTAGTTATCCTACTTGCGGGACTTCCAAGAACAGGAAAATCAACTTTGTCAAGGCGAATAGCAAGAAAATACGGTTTAGAACATATTAGCACAGATTCGGTAAGAAAAAGGATTTTCAGAGGTGTTAGACAAGATGAATTTGGAAAAGGTTCATACACAGAGGACAGAAGAATAGTAGTATATGACACAATATACTATATGAGTTATACACTTCTAAGACATGGAATAGGTTGTGTTCTTGATGGGACATTTTACAAAGAATATTTGAGACAAAAAGTACAAAGAATTGCTGATCGCTTCGGAGCAAAATTTGTACTTATTGAAATAACTTGTCCAGATAAACTAGTAAAAAAACGATTACAAGACAAAAAAAGGGTAGGAAGAATGACTTTGAGTGATGCTGATTTGAATGTTTACTATACCTTCAAGAAACTCTATGAACCTATAAAAATGCCCCATATAAAAATTGATATGGCGCAAGATTATGATAAAATAATGGAGTTAGTTGATTTTGCAATTAGACATGTATATTAACGAAAAATTAAGAGCGAAAGACACATACAACCATCAAACTGAAGAAGAAATATTAATAATTGAAACTAATGTAAGCTGGGTCTATTTAACTGGTGAATATGCTTACAAAAGAAAAAAAGCCGTAAAATTTGGTGATGTATTGGATTTTTCAACGCTAGAAAAAAGAAAAATAGCTTGTGAAAATGAAATAACATTAAACAAAAGATTAGCTCCCGAAATGTATTTAGAGGTTGTAAAACTAACTAAAGAGGGAAAAATAGAGGGAAGTGGTGAGATTATTGAATATTTAGTGAAAATGAAACAATATAATCAACAACAATTATTGACAGAAATAATAAAAAAAGATTTGAAATTATCCTCTCAAACTATCAAACAATTAGCCGAATTAATAGGAGAATTCCATAAAAAGAACATCTATAAAGAGAAATTGAATGTTCATGAAAATATATATGAAAAGTGCGATGAAAACTTTAGAACTTTAGCCACTTTTGAAGGGTTTAACTTGGATCAATTGTATGTAAATCGCGTGTTATTATTTTTAGAAAAAAATAAGTCATTTTGGGAACAAAGAATAGATGATGAGAGAATAGTTGATGGGCACGGCGACCTTCAGCTTAAAAATATCTATTTAGTTGAAAATTCATTGATACTATTTGATTGTATAGAATTCAACATTAACTTAAGAATTCAAGATGTTCTAGAAGAAGTTGCTTTCTTTGCAATGGATTTAGAATTCCACAACTTACCAAAAGAAGCTAACGAATTTCTCCAACTGTACTTGAAATTAATAGATGAAAAAATTCCATTTGACTCTCCATTCATTAACTTCTATAAAAGTTATAGAGCGATGGTAAGAACAAAGGTCCATTATTCTACCTATTTATTCGGTTCGGAGGAAAATGCACAAAAAGAAGCTGAAAAAGAATTAGCGCTTAAATATTATAACTTAGCAAAAACATACAAATTTTGAAAGAAGAAATTACTAGGAGAGAACTTTTAAGACTTGTATACTTACAATTTTGATGAGTTTGGATTTATTCCATAAAACATATAAAGACTTGATAGAAGAACAATCTAGAGTTAAATCAATAAAAATTAATGAGAGTGACTAAATTATGGATTGTCGATTTTGTAAGCTAACCAATATCAATAATGTAGCTGGTCATAATTACAGGTGTCAGCATTGTGGATATTCTTATACTGCATCAAATTGGGATATTTTCTACGATAAAATGATCAGAATGCCCATTTCATCATTTCTCTTAGCCTCAATGTTTTGGTTCTTTTCAATGGTTTTAGGCGTAATCCTTGGTGGTGGTTTCACATCAGCCGCATTAAACACAACAATATTGTTTCTGTTTTTGATAGGTAGTACGGCCTTTATTTTTGGGCTATCAACATCTGTTGATTATATTCAAGCTATTTTGATTTACACAAGTAGATGGATAAAAAGACAGAACCCTGATTTGGACGAAGTTAAAAAAGAAGTACAAGAGAAAAACAAAAAGAAAATTGTTAAAGAGGTTACAGCCACTAGTACTTCAACATACGACGAAGAGAAAGGAACATTTGTTGAAACTGATATCCGACCAGGAGAAAGAAAAGTACCTCGAATTGCTCCTACCTTTAAAGCAGGTTTATGGACAATAATCACAGGTGCAGTTTTCTCTTATGTTTATACAGTTATGTTCCCACCTTTCTAATAAATAATAGGGTAAATACACCCTTTTCTATTTTCATTTTTGATTTAATATGATTTGATTAGATTTTTAGACAAACTGGTTTTACAGAGAGTAATTGAAGTTTAACACAACTTCATTTTTTGACGCTATTCAATTAATTCAGAAATGAACTGTTTTACTTCAGAAAGTGAAATAGTTTCTTCGATAAATTCCTTTATTCTCTCTTGGATAAGGTAGGATAAACGGCGCAGCTCTGGAAGATCTTCTAATTTATCACTCACCAAAATAAGGAGGTGACCTTCTTCTTCAGAAATAAGATAAAGGTTTTCAACTGCTTTAATAACTTTAAATTTTTGATCTCCAAGTAATTCATTGGTAAAACCACTTGTAGCTTTAAGAAATCCTGATAGTAACTCATCATCGAAGAAAATATTAGTAGGATTGTATTGGTGAAGAATTTGCTCTAAATTATCAACAAGAAGCAAAGCTTTTGGCTTAATATCTTTCTTTGTAGTCATTTCATCTATTTTACGCAAAAACCATTTGAAAGCATAATCTACATTATCTTTTGAGCGTATTGAGGTTTTAAACACTTGAAATGATATATTAGGATAATCGACCATTCTTGAAAGCTGAAATTTATTGAAAATTAATTCCAAAGAAAGAGAATTTTTAAGATCTGACTTATTTGCTAAAAAGAGTAATACACGATCAGTAAAGATCCCTTCCAACCATTCGTCAATTAATTTCCAATACCAGAAAACAGCTTCATCTATAGCTGCAACATTAGCGGTATCGACAACAAATATAATCCCAATAGAAGTTTGCACATGAGAACGCCAGAGAGTATCCCGAAATTCTGAATGACCAGAAAGGTCAAAAATATGGTAATAGTTATTGTTAATCTCAATCCTTTCAAAATTTAAAGATATAGTAGGTTTTGGGCGACGAAAAACACCTTCTTTGATATATTTAACAAAAGTTGTTTTACCAGCTGAAGGTAAACCTATAACAGTAATTGGAACACCTTTTTTAGAAGACCTATCTAAATCCATTTGAAAGAATAAACCATTTAACATAAATAAAGTTATTTGAAAAAGAACTAAAAAATAAAAAAGGGAAAAAGAATGGAAATTACTGAAAAATTATTAGATAAATAATGTAAGATAATCAAGAACACCAATAACTTCCTTAAAGGGAACATTGTCCTTCTTTCTTCGTTCTCTTATACCAACAACATTTTCTTGACAAACTAAAGAAATTGTATAGACTAGTTGAGGAATATCCTTCTGATCTTCAAGAAACTGCGAGATAGAACTCAATTGGTCACTAACAGAGTTGAGTTTGCTTCTTGCATTATTGTAACTAGTTTCAGCCTTTGAATATTTACCAAACTTGTAATAAGCTTCACCCAAAATAATAGAATGAACAACTTCAAACATTAATTTAGCGCAAGGGATGAAAACTGATCTTCGACTAACATAATCCCAATTAATCTCTCGACCCTTCAAAGCAACTTTCCTTTTAAGTGCTTGAAGTTCTTGGGTATCAATAAGAATAAGTTCTAATAACTCATTAAAGTCACTAATGCCTTCGAAACGTTTAGTTATTGCATCTAAAACAAATTTTTCGTCTGTTTTATTGGCGTTTTTGTAGAATTCAATAAGTTCAGAAAAAGCTTCTCTAACAGTTTTAGAGTAACTAGTTTGCAAACCTAACACTAAGAGATTAGACTCTGTAAGCATACCAGTAACCTTTGTATCCAAAACTCGTTCGTTAATAATGTTTTTCAAACTCTTGATACTCTCGTTATCGTTAGCTTTTAACTCATCGATGGAATTGTTGGCTCTTTTTGCAAAATAATGAGCTTTAGCTCGAAGCATAAGATCGAGAATAAGATTATTATCTGCACTGAAATAGATTTTAGCTTCATAAATAAAGGATTTAATATAATGACGCATAGCATATACACGATGTTTTTGTATTTTCTTATTTTCAAGAAATTCAGGTAAAAGTTCAATTGCTGTTTCTAAATGTTCTAAAGTGGCATCAATCTGTAAAAGCATTGCCATGCTTTTATGAGGATTTTCATCATCAATTCGAATAGATGAAAGATTGATAGAGTTTAAAGCTGTCGCCATAGCTCGTAGAGGATAATCAAATTGGGCCACAAGATATTCAAGAACATTAAAATCAGAGGAATCCTTAGAAAGAATGTCCTTTATTACTAAATTAGCTGAAGAAAAACTCACACTAACCCCATAAACATAAGGTTGAAATCCTGTTTCATCAAGCTTAGAAATAAGAGTAGCTATTTCTGTGCAACATTTCAAAGCTTTTTCAGACTCATTGGAACTTAAATTAGTAAGAATTTGATTATAAAGGCGAGAAATTTTAGACATAATAGCCTTAACTTCAACTTCTTTCTTCTTCCTTTTAGCAATTTCATGAAACTGTTGTGTCTCTCTATTTTGTATAGATGAAAGGACAGTGTCGATTTCATCAAATTTGAGCAATGCAGTATCAAGATAAGAGGTAGAATGTTTGATATCTCCTGCAACAAAAGCATTCTTGGCTAAAAGAACATAATGGTCGCTTAAAGCTAAAATACTCTGGGATTTGACCAAGGGAAGGAAAGAAAATTGTATAATTGCTGCCTCAATACTCAGTCTACCCGGAAAAGGAGCCCACAACTTAACAACATTGGTAAAATGCTCTTCAGCGTGATCAAGAATGGAAATAGCAGAAATAGGATCTTCCCACCAGTACTCATCTGAAGCTCTTTTTGCTATATTAGTGATGTGAGTAAGAAGAGTAATACCTTGTAACTTATCATAATCTCCAACTTTAGCGATAATTTCAGTATCGGTTTTAGAATCAGGGAGGTTAAGGAGATTAGGGATTAAACGCTTACGATGTTCTAATTGTAAGAGTGGTGTCAAAATACTGAGTAATTCACTAACTCTAGGAACAGGTGTTAACCCTCTCTTTTTCTCTTGGACATCAACTAACTCTCTATTTAAGATTCTGTAAAGTATAAGGTCAAGAGATTCTTTAGAAAGAATGTAATATAAGTACTGTTTATCATCAGGGACATGATCAAATACTCCTCGATTACGAACTTGTGAATAAAGATAACTAAGAACACCTAATTGGAGTTGAAACTGGCTTAAAGCAAGCATTTGTTTGTCCATATCACCATAAAGAAGTGAATGTAAAGGTAAAGGATTGGTACTATCATCTGTTCGTTTCATAGTGCTATTAACATCAGAAATACGTTCATAAGCCATAGATGCAAAAGAATTAATGGATGAAAGGTTTTTGGCACAACTCTCAGCAAAAGTTATCCAAGATTCACTAATTTCTTTAGGCTCATCGAGGTCAAGGAATGAGAAATAGAGAGAATCACGTTCCATCTCCATTTCTACAAATTGGTTGAATGGTCGACTTTCAATTAATGATTGATGCATAAAATAAGATTAACTTTCACTTCAATAAACTTTGTGCCAAAAAACGAAAAAACAAAAAAGAATTGCAAAGATTTAAACCAAATACAAAGTGGAAAATAAAATAAAAAACAACTATAATCACAAAAAGAGGAAAAACCTAAAAATAAAAAGGATAAAATCATAAATGTGCAAGCTATAAATTACAATAAAAGGACAGAAAATGTCCAACAACAGATGGAAGAGCAAGGAATAGAATTGTTATTATGTATTCCTTCAGTTAATTTTCGATATTTGTTCAAAGGGTCAATGGTAATGCATGAACGATTAATTTGTGGAATATTATCACAAGAAAGTGAACCGAGTTTAATAGCACCAAGTTTTGAAAAAGAAAGAATGGAAAAAACAACTACAATAAAAGATGTCGTAGCATGGAAAGAAAATGAAGACCCGTTCAGAAAAATCAAAGAACAATGGGGAAATATAAAAGGGAAAATAGCACTAGAACCATCCACACCTTTTTGGGTATTTTTGAAACTACAGAAAATGTTCCCTAAAAATGAGTTCGTAAATGCAGGGGCAATAGTAGAAAAAATGAGAGCAGTTAAGACAGAAGAAGAAATAGAAAGAATAGAACAAGCAATGAGATGGACAATAGAAAGCTTAAGAGAAATGGTAGAAGAACTGAAAGAAGGACAAACGGAAAAGGAATTGACGAAGAAAATAATGGAAAAAATGACAAGTAAGTCAAGAGAACCAAGCTGGGCATTAACACAAATACAAGAAAATAGTGCAATACCACATGGAAGCGCATCAGAGAAAAAATTAACAAAAGAAAATGTAATACTATTTGATGTGGGAACAAGCTGTGAAGGGTATTTCTCAGATATAACAATAACAACATATTATGGAGGAAAACCCGCAAACAAATTCTTAGAAGTATATGAAATAGTTGAAAAAGCCAATCAAGCAGCTTTAGAAAAAGCTGGAGAAGGAATACCTGCAGAAGAAGTAGATAAAGCAGCAAGAGATATAATAGAAAAAGCAGGGCATGGACAATATTTTACCCATAGACTAGGGCATGGACTAGGACTGGAAGTGCACGAAATACCTTATATTGTACAAGGAAATAGGGAAAAACTAGAAAAAGGAAATGTACATACAAATGAACCCGGAATATATTTACCCGGAAAGTTTGGTGTAAGAATTGAAGATGATTTAGAAATAAGAAAACAAGCACGAAGAATTGCAGAGTTCAATAGATACTTCTGGGAATAAAGAAAATATGAAGCAAAGGAAGAAAAAACTCTAATCCGGAAGTTGGTAAAACATGAAATATATGGTGTTTGATAAAGTAGCTGAAAATTATGATCAAACAAGATTCGTGCCAAATGAGCTGATAAAAGAATTTGTCGAAGAAATAAAAAGATATGTGAAAAAAGAAAGAACATCCGCACCATATAATATTTTGAGTATAGGAATAGGAACAGGAAGAGTAGAACAGCCGTTAGCTACTGAAGAAATAAATGTTTTTGGAATAGATTTATCACAAAAAATGTTAGAGTGCTGTAGAGAAAGAGAGCAAGAATATGAACCATTTTTGTGTATTGCAGATGGATGCAATTTACCTTTTAGAGACAAATTTGAATTAGGTACGATAATTCATGTTATACATTTAGTGGAAAAAACAGAACAATTCATGGAAGAAATAAAAAGAATAACAGAAAAAGTAGTAATAGGAGATATATTCACCGACATGTATACCAATCCATTACATCTGCTATACTGTGAAATTTTAAAAGAAGAAAAACATGAATTAAGAAAATCGACTAAAATAGAAGAAAATCTAGAAAAAATGGTAAAAGATAGAGGATGGGAAATGAAAAAGAAGGAAAAAAGTATAACAACACCACTACCATTAAATTATCAGTATGAAATAATAAAAAATAAACAATTATCCAGTTATTGGGATATACCTGATGAAATACACAAAAAAGTTCTAGAAAGAATGGAACAAGAGATAAAAAAAAGGAAAATAAACTTAGAAGAAAGAATAAATGTAAATGCAAAAATGATACTAAAATTAGTAGAATTTGGAGAGTAACCCAAAATTAAATCACTAAATCAACAGATTCGATAACCATCTCTTTAATGTCAACATGAGTGTCTCTAGAACCACATTTAGGACACTTGAAATTATAACTAAACTCAGCATCACCTTGAGAATCAGGTTCACCAGTATATTCACAAGCTAAACAAGTAATTTCTTGAGGTAAAACTTGAATATCTAAAACGGAACCTTGAAACTTTTCAGTAGAAGTACTAATGATCTCGTAGGATTCTAAAAGTAATTCAGGAACAATTAATTCATAGGGACTAATAACAAGTTGAATTTTTTTAACTCTAGTTGCATTGTGTTCAAGCATAACCTGT
>CAZEQQ010000055.1:0-10944 GCA_964514425.1 uncultured archaeon | reverse complement strand
AGAAAGAGAACAAATACAATATATATCAACTGGAGAAAGTATCGGACAAGTGTCAAGTCAAACACTCAGTAATATTAATGCCATAGAACCTGCAACAAAGTTCAGAGTGCTGAAACCCCTAATAACATTCGATAAAGAAAAAATTATCAAAATATCTCATGAAATAGGTACCTTTTCCATTTCATCAGGTCCCGAGGTATGTGATATACTAGGGCCTAAACATCCTATTGTAGAAGCAAAGCTGGAATTAGTTCTGTTGGAAGAACAAAAACTGAATTATGAAGAAATAATGGAAAAATGCTTGAAAACATTAAAGAAGATAGAGATTAAAAACTCGCCTTAGTGGATAAAATATTTTCCGCTTTTTTTTCATAGTCAATATCTGGTAATGGATTAACTCCTTGATATTTAACACTTTCTGAAGCTAAAGCCATACCAACCGCTAAAGAAATATCTAATTCTTCAGTTCGAAGGTAGTTCGCAATAAATCCTGCAAGAAAAACATCTCCTGCTCCCGTAGGATCAATTTCTTTTACAAGTTCAGC
Organism: uncultured archaeon; assembly: GCA_964514425.1. GTDB lineage: Archaea > Asgardarchaeota > Heimdallarchaeia > Heimdallarchaeales > Heimdallarchaeaceae > CAZEQQ01. The sequence continues at coordinate 10,399 of CAZEQQ010000055.1, read as the reverse complement.
ACGTAAAGTATAACATTTTCCATGGTCACTATAAGCTAATCCATCTATACCTAATGTAATAATTTGAACATTATTTTGAGGTAAAGATGAAAACATACGAGGTAATGAATCTTTTCCTGTAAAGTTTTTGGCTTCTTTGAAAGAAAACTTAACAAAATCTCCTTGGTGAATAATGGCACTAATCTGGTCTTTGCTATTATTAGGAATGATCTTGTTATTATTATCCTTATCTCTGATAAAACCTTGCACATCCATGGCAATAAGATCATAATTATCTCTAATCCATGAAACCCCTAAACCAGTAACTTCATGAAAAACAGGAGAGAGAAGACAAGCTTTAGACGGATCAAATTCAGCGATGTAATTGTCTATGTTGTTTGCTTCCTCTAATATACGTAAAACTCTATGAGAGGCATATATATCATGATGAAATCGAGTAGTGAGCTTAGACTGATTGTTGCAAATTTTAAGGTGGGAAAGTGATGATAAATAGTTAAGGTGATCCTTAGGAAGGTCTAAACCAAAGGAAGTTATACAACGAGTAGAAATTTTTAGTTGCTCTGTTGCTAGAGATGAAAAAGAAATAGGACCACCTAATTGATTGGGTAGATAGTAAGTATCATTAAGATAGAAGCATTTATCATCCACCACAACATGGCTCATAACTGTAAGATTGACCATTAAACCCCTTAAGAAACTATCTAATATAATCTTTCTTCTAATGGAAAAAGATTTTTGAATATGGAACGTATCTTCTAAGTATGGCTGTTAAAAAAGAAAATGATAATGTCAAAGTAAGAGACTTTGGACTAGTTTTTTACCTTTGGTTCTTAACGGTTTTAGGGGCATATGCCTACGGTGGTTTTTCTATTTACAGATTATATGTGGATATAAAAACAACGCTATCAGAATATATCACTGATTCAATTTTTGAATTAAATATATCTTTATCACAAACAGAAGTAACTCTGATCGCAACAATAGTAGGAGTTTTATTCCTCATCGGTTTAATCGTTGCTATAATTCAAGTATGGTTTATGAGTTACTTTGGTGCAGAAATCGTCTCTACAATCATATTTGGCGGTTCACTTGCGATACTTGGAGCTGGAATCTATGTCCTCTTGATGGTAGATCAGTTTTGGGTAGGTTTAGCGATAATAATTCTAGCGGTTTTTGTACTTGCAATAGTCTTAATGTTAGCACGGAGAATAATACTTGGAGCCAGAATATTTGAGATGAGTTGTGAAGCTGTCAATGCTAAAAAAGCTACATTGCTACCTGTTATTATAACAGCAATTATGTCTGTTGTTACCATGGTCTTTGCTTTATTTGCTTCTGTCTATGCTTCTTATACCCTTGATTCATATATTGAAACATTATGGTTAAGATATGCAGTGTTCTTCGGCATCATATACTTGTATCTAGTGATATATTGGACAATGATTTATTTCGGTGACGCTATCAACATTTGTATGTTTAAGCGATGGAATAACTATAAGGATGCAAGTCTAAGAATAGCTATGAAGGAAGTGTGGAAAGTAAAAGGAAGTATAGTCCTTTTTGGTATGTTCATGGCGTTTTTCGATTGGATAATGAAAATAGTTCACTACTTTAGTCATAAACAAATAAGAAAAACTTCAAAATTCTACCAAGTATGGAATGTAATGCAGAAAGTACTAACTGTAGTGTTCTTCATCTTTGTGATAATACTAAGATGGCTATACAGAATCATCAAATTCCTCAATTATTATACCTTAACACTAATAGTAGTAGAAAAACAAGGATTTATAAAAAGTATTGCACGTTCGGTTGACCTTTCTGTTACAACAGGAGCAGATATTATAATAGGACGAATTGGAGTAGGAATAGCAAAGGGACTGTTTACTTTTATTACATTCTTGACATTTGCTGTTGGAGGATTTTATGTAGGTTACTTCTGGATATCACCAGAATTTGGTATTACTGGTTCAGTTACTAAACTTTCATTCTCAATAGTTGCCGGGTTGGTTTTCTTTTTATTTGGATATCTACCTATGACCGCAATAATGAGAACGGTAAGCACAGCATACAAAACGATACTCTTCTTCTATGTCGCCGATCCATTTAGAGGTAAAGCTGGACGAAGGTGCAGAGTTACTGATTCCATCGCTATTGCAAATGGATTGAAGAGAGTACAAGATGACTTAATGAAGGATTACAAACCAGAAGAACGTACAACCTGGGAAAAAGATAAAAAAGCAATTGCTACAAACACAGCACAATAATATTTTTTTCTTTTCCTTTTCTTTATTTTTTTCTTTACTTTTTTCTTACCGCACTAGTAACTTTTTTTAATAAGGAGTTACAAATATTTTTTGATAATATGTCTAGTCCACCATCAAAAAAATTGATAGGCTCAACAAGATACAGTGTAGCAGTATCTACTCAATCTACTTCTTTTGAGGAAACAATCAAAGGAGAGTTACTGTTTTTAGATGGAAAACACATTGACCAAAAAACAAATTTTGACAATTTAGAACAATTATTGTCTCAAATAATGGATTTTTGGGAAAATAAAATAGGTTTTCCTCCACAAAGTAGACGTTTTGCTGTATGGTTAAGTGAGTATTTTGAGGATAGAGGTTTTACTAATGTAGATAGTTCGATTATTAATGATGCTTTATCTCATGTGGGACATGGCGTTGTGTTAACACATAGTGGCCACGTTAAAGAAGCAAAAGTTGTTTATCACGACCCCTTAGAATCCAAAAAAGCAGAATTCCATAAAGTGGAAGAAAGTGAAAAAACAGCAAGAGAAGAAGTGCATTTAACACATCATACTCCACAATTTCGTGAGGCTAAGGTTGTCGATTATGATCCTTTGGCACCCCCTAAACGTCGAACTGAAGTAGTTGCTGAAGAGAGTTTTTCAGAAAAGAAACATGATGTTTATGCCCCTGGTGGTCATCAAATCCGTGAGGCTAAGGTTGTCGATTATGATCCTTTGGCGCCCCCTAAACGTCGAACCGAAGTAGTTGCTGAAGAGAGTTTTTCAGAAAAGAAACATGATGTTTATGCCCCTGGTGGTCATCAAGTTCGCGAAGCAAAAGTACTTGATTATGATCCTTTGAACCCTCCTAAACGTCGAACCGAAGTAGTTGCTGAAGAGAGTTTTTCAGAAAAACAACACGATTTTTCTCCTCCTGGTGATCATCAAGTTCGCGTGGCAAAAGTGCTTGATTATGATCCCTTAATCCCTCGAAAAAGAAAAGAACCTGTAGTTGAAGAACAAAAAACGCTTGAGATACCTTCAAAAAATCGAACTCTAGAAAAACCTAAAGAAATAACTTCTCATGAACAAGAAGAGAAACAAATAACAGGAAAACTCATCAAACCAAGCGAAATGAAATCAGCTCAAGAGGGAACAAAACCTTTAGATGATACACTTCTAAAACCTACAGATTACGTAAAGAAGCGAGAGGTTATAGATTCTACTCCACAAACTTTACCACAGCCTACTCAGAAAAAGCAAATATTTTCCCCTCCTAAACCTGAAGTGTTACCAAAACCCGAATTAGATGGTAAGAAAGAACAAAAAAGTCTTGAACCTCCAAAACCGAAGATAGATGAAACAATGAAAAAAACAGAAAGTAAAAAACAGCTAACTCCAAAAACAATCCAAACAGACTTTGAAATAGAAATAGATGACTCTGAACCAGAAGAAGAAACACCTCAACCAAAACCTAATAAACACCTAAATCTCGAAGATATCTCAGGAATTGGAGAGAAAAATATAGAATTGTTAAAAGAAGCTGGATTTGAAACAGTAGAGAAAGTTGCAACTGCTACATCAGAAGAATTGTGCGAAATTAAAGGAATAGGTCCTGCAACTGCAAAGAAGCTTATTACCAGTGCAAAAGAACTCCTTTAATTTTTTTCCTACATTTTTAACTTAGATCATAAAAACAAATTAAAATAAAGATAATAGTCAATTCAATGGGTATTGAACATCAATTACCTCTGCTAGTTTTGTTTTGAAACAATTTCCTGAAAAACATTAAGACTAAAACTTGAAATTTATTAATTTGAAAAGTGATGGTTTTTGATTTCTAGAAATATTTATAGGATAAAAAAGAAAACGTAAAAAGAGGATGGTTACAGAAAAGAAGAAATTTCGAAATATTTGGAAGCTTACCCTAATGACGAGGCTATGTGATGTATTCTGATTTGAAAACTTTACTAGATTACACAACAAAAAGAATTGAAGAAGAAAATAGAAAAAAAAATATCACAAGTGTAATGGTTTTTCAAGAAGAATTTGAGGAAAATAGTTGTTTTTATGACAACTTAAGATTATTAAGAAATTTCAGCTCTTCAATATTTTTAATGGTTTCACCACAGAAGAAGAAAAAAAAAGAAGAATTAGAAAAACTAGCAAATTTGCATAACTTCAAAATATTCTATAAATCTACCGAAAATAATGCCGAAACAAGAAATTTTTCTGAATTAATGAAAATCGTTTTGGAAGAAGTAATAGTAATGGTTCCGTCTAATTATCAGTTAACTGCTAACTTACTAGAGAAACTTATAGCTGACAAAGCCCCCTTAACGACATTTATTGCTGCAAATGGTAATATGGTTATGCCTTTTTTTAAATACAACAAATGGGTCAACAAATACTTGTTATCTCTTCTTCTAGTTAATGAAAGAACTTTGTATGATGATTTTTTTAGATTCTTAATAGGAACATCTTTTTGTTCTTTATCTAAAGGAGAAAGTTTAGTTCCAATTGAAGACAAGAAATTTGAACAAATAAAAGAAAACGAAACAACTAATTATATCTGTGATGAACATCACCTAATAATTGATCATCAAAAACTTATATTCATGGTATCAGTAGTTCAGATATTAAAAGACGAGTTATCAAAAACAGATTTAATCACCTCTACCTTCAAAATTCAAAAGTTGATGGTTCAAAGCACAAAACTTTCAGAAACTAGTCACTATTTTTTGGCGTTTATGATTGTAAACTTTTTAGTTAAGAACTCGGAGAAAATAACAAAACTGCCTTTACCATGGACAATAAATAGATTAAAAGCATATGCTCGAGAAGTATTGTTCAATGAAGCAAAAATGTTAATGAACAAAAATCTTCTAAGATTGGCATATAGGGCCTTTGAAGATATAATCGAATATGAACTGTATGAAGAGAGGGAATTAAAAGAGATACGGAAACAAATGGAAAAACTAAGCGATAAATTAGATAAAGGAAATATTATTTGTGACGTAAAACAAAAAAACAGGAATGAAACATAATTCTTTGAAATCAAAAAGTTTTAGTGAAAAAAGAACAAGAAATAAAATGTTTTAGATTATTTTACTCCATGTGGCAAAATAGTGAAAAACCATTTATCAAAAACCACAGACCATTTGTCTTTACCCACAGAGGAAAGAGTGCTTATATACCTGAAAGCTCTTTCTTAGCATTCAACCATAAGTTTTAATAATCGAACTCATTAGTTTGAAATGATTAGTTTGAACAAGTCCGGTGGAAAGATGAAAAAAGAAAATGAAGTGTCTATTTTAAAAACAAGTTTAGCACTATTCTGTGAACAAGGATATGAAGCTGTAACTATGGATGATATAGCAAAACAAGCGAAGTTAGCCAAATCTACAATTTATTATAGTTATTTCAAGTCAAAACTGGAAATTTTTGTAAAAATTCTTAATAATCAATCTGAAGAATTATTCAAACAGTTAGAAGAAGTAAAAGCAACAAGATATTTAACAAAGAGGGAAAAAATTGATCTTTTGATCAAAGAATTTGTCAAGGCATTATCTAATCCAAAAAATTTTTGGGTTCTTCTAAGTACTACAACTTCCGGTGATGCAGAGATTAATAAAATGTTAGAAAGCTTTCTTCCTTCCTTTTATCACAAATATTTTGAGTTGATATGTTCTTTATTCGAAATTCTTGAATTACCTGATCCTAAAGGTGCAACTATAATATTTATATCTTTTTTTGATGGTATCGTTCTTCAGATGAAGTATATTCCAGAAGTTACAAAGGGAGTTAAAATTTCTAACGTGCTTAAGGACTTTTTATTCAAACAGGGGTGAATTAATGGCTGAAATAGTTTCAAAGGAATCTAAAGAAAGTTCAAAACGTATAGAAGGTTTGGATTTTGCGCGATCATTAGCAATAGTAGGAATGATAGTGGTGAATTTTAAAATTGTCATGGGAGCAAGTGAGACTGGCTCACAATGGCTAATAACTATTGTAAACATGTTAAGTGGTAGAGCTGCTGCAGTTTTTGTAATACTAGCTGGTATTGGCATTTCCTTGATGACAAAGAAAGCATTCATCACAATGAATGAAGATTTGAAAAGGGAAAAGCAAATTTTATTGCTAAAAAGAGCAATTTTTCTGTTTATTATTGGACTGCTTTATTCTCCTATCTGGCCTGCAGATATTTTACATTATTATGGATTATATCTGATGTTTGCATCTCTTTTTTTGTATGTTGAAGAAAAAAAAATGTTTATTGTCATAATACTTGCACCTATAGTATTTCTGGTACTGGCATTCATTATTCCTTATGAGCAGGGTTGGAATTTTGAAACACTCGATTATGTTGATTTTTGGACAGTTACTGGATTTCTTCGACATCTTTTTTACAACGGTTTCCACCCCTTTTTTCCATGGATTTCATTTTTATTCATAGGTATGATGTTAGGGAGGAAAAATTTGAATGATAAAAATTTTCGTAAGAAATTACTGCGATTTTCTCTGGTACTTACTCTTGTTACAGAAGTTTTATCATTGATTCTTGTTTCTATATCTAATTTCTATGGGTTAGGTGATATTGTTTATCTGGTTGAAACTGAACCTATGCCCCCATTTCCACTATATGTAATCGCAGCTTCAGCTACAGCACTTGTAATCATTATATTATCAATTGAAATTGTACTTAAATATCCCGACCATCAAGTTGTAAGATCTTTAATCTCTACGGGACAATTAGCTTTATCGTTGTATATAGCACACGTCATCATAGGCATGGGTTTATTATTCGTACTAGGATGCTTGGAAGATCAATCTTTAGTCTTTTCTTTAACCTATTCGCTCGTATTTATTGGTATTGCTATTCTCTTTTCTACTTTTTGGCAAAAAAGGTATGAACGTGGCCCTATTGAATTTTTAATGAGGAAATTAACGGGTTGAAAGAAATGGATATAAAAATTAGAACTGTATTTTTGGAAGGGGGGAAAAGTGTCAAAGAAACTAGGGGAAAAAAGAGCTTAAGATACACACCGATACTATTTTTAGGATTATTATGGTAAAGTTAGTACTTCGTGGTAAACCATACTAAAATTGTTTAATACTATTTTAAGTGAATGAAAGATGAAGAACCATTATCAAGTATAGTTTGAACCAAGTATTAGAAACATATCTAAACTTTTTTGCAGAATAAAGGCCTGACTATTTACCAGAACTATTTTCACTATTTTTATCTCTTTAACTATAATTTGTATTAATCTATTATCTATTATTATACAACTCAAAAGATATTAGGAACTATTGGGGCATAAAATACATATGAGTTAGATGTAGATGGTTTAGAGAGTGATATTAGATTAACTAAAGATGATGTATTTGTAGTTTTTCATGATGAAACACTAGAACGAACAACAAATGGGATAGGAAAAATAAGAGATTATACATTTGAAGCATTACAAAGTTTTGATTTAGGTTATAACTATTATGATGAAAAAAAAAGTTATCCATATAGGGAAAAAGGATTAAAAATCCTATCATTAGGAGATTTTCTTGAACTCTTCCCTAAAAAAAGAATAAATATGGACATAAAAGACAAAGAAAAGGCTGCTCCTCTTCTTCTTGCAAAATTACTAAACGAAGCCGATGAACAAGAAAGAGTATATGTATGTTCTTTTCATACAAAACAATTAGAAACTTTTCGAAATCTTTCTGCTTGTTCAACAAGCGCTACACCAAAGGAAGTAAAAGTCTTTCTTCTTAACCTTTTAATGATTAAGCATCAATCATTAGTTGCCTTGCAAGTACCTAAATGCGGGTATCGTAAAAATAGTTACTCCCAAAACTATTAAACGAGCACACAAAAAAGGTTTAGCAGTTCATCCTTGGACAATAAATGATTATAACGAAATGAAGAAACTTCTAGAATGGGGAGTTGACGGAATGTTCACAGATGATCCAGACCTTCTTTTAAAAGTCCTTCAAGAGTTCACTCAAGAGCAAAATATTCAGCAACAAGAGTAACAATATCTTGAGGAATATCAATTTCCCCAACATTTCCTATTTCCCCATGATAATCTGTTCCACCTGTAATAAGTAAATCGTTATTTTTAGCATAAGAATAGAGGAATTTACAACCTTTGCGAACAGTTTTAGCTGGAATAGATGGAACAAGTAAAGAATAGTTGTAGAAAACTTCTATCCCTTTTAATCCCCATGAAATAAATTTATCTAAATATTCTTCTAAAATTGTCAAGTTTTCTGCTTCCAACAAAAGGGGATGAGGCAGAACAGGTGTCCCTTTAGTTTGGAGAACCATTTTTATTGCACTTTCCATGGTTGGAGCATATTTGGGAATATAGGCTGAGGCTCCACGTTTGAGATAAAGTTCAAAGGCTTCATCAACAGATGCGACATATCCCTTCTTCAGTAATGCTCGGGCAAAATGTGGTCTACCTGGACTTGAAGTATCACTTAATTCTTGTTGAATGTCGTCATGAGATATCTTTAATCCTAGTTCCTCTAATCGTTGAAATAACCGATCTACTCGTAATCTTCGATTAGTTTGTAAAGTATGAATCAAATCGTTTAATTCATTTGAAGTTAAAGAAAAGTTATATCCTAAGAGTTCAAAACTTTTTGTACCTAAATCTACGGAAAGTTCGATACCTGGAATAAATGCAAAAGAATAGTTTTCTACATTTTGTAATATTTTTGCTATTCCATCGATGGTATCATGATCAGTAATAGAAAAAATATCTAACTCTTTTGCTTGAGCTCTTTTACATAACTCAAAAGGAGAATAAATTCCATCACTGTAAGATGAGTGACAATGTAGATCCATTTTCATTTAATCACCTTTGTTCTGAAAAGATGAGTTAGGATATCTTCTGTTTCATTATAAGTGTACAGAAGTAAAATTGTAGTTAAGAGTAACCAAAAGCCAAAGGCTGAAAAATAAGCGATGTGTGTTTGAAATACAAAAATGAGGGATGTAAGAAAAACAAATAATCCTAAAACTGCAAGAATAAGAAAGGAGTACAAAAGCGAAGGATAAAGAATTAAACGTTTTTTAACAATTAGAGCTTGTTCTGTTTCTTCTAAATCAAAACGTAAATATGATGTAAAGAAAGCTACTTTAACTTCCAGTATGATTAAATTGGACGATATTTCTTTCTTCTTCAGAAATAGTTTTTCAATAGTTATGGTTTCTATCATATCACAAAATTCTTTTGAACTTAATGCTAAAAACTCAAATTTTCTCATAAATACATCTCTGTTTCAATTAGTCAATTTAGTAATAATAAATTCAATGGACAGTTTTAACGCTTTTTCAATCAAATCAAGTGACATTGAAGGGAAATTGTTATTTATAGTTTGTGAAGGTAAACAAGGGACATGAATAAAACCTGCCGGAATAGAACGTTTCTCCATTTTATTCAGTTTATGCATTAAATGGTAGAAAGTTTGATTACATCCATATGTCCCTGCTGTATTGGAAATTTCTGCAGGAATATCACTAATCATCAATATCTGTTGTAACTCATAAAGTGGAAGAGTGCTAAAATAAGCTACTGGCCCATCTCTCTCTAATATTTCATTAATCGGTTTATACCCGCAATTGTAGGGCATATGCGTAGAATGGGCTACATTAATAGCTACTCTTTCCAATGATATTTTAGGTCTATTAGACTGCCCTAAGCACAAAATAGCCGATGGAACACATTGTTCAATTATATTCTCAATCATCTCTTTAATTTCAGCATATTTCAAAGGAATTTCAAAAACTTTGATATTGTACCCCATTATGCTCATATTTTCAAACTTCCTACAAGCTAAAATAGAAGGATTTATAGTTGAACCACCAAAAGGTTCAAAACCAGTTAAAATAAATGTGTGAGTATCCATTTGTTTCGTCTTCTCTGTTTGTAAATAATATTGAATTTGAAAGTTATAAATCTTGAGTATTTCAAAATTATTAGTTGCAAAAAACAAGCATAAATTATTTAGAAACTAAAGATTTTTAAAAGCGTTTTAATGTTGAAAGATAGTTAGGTGTGTTTGATATGACAGACAATGAAATAACCCAAATTAAAGGTGTTGGGCCAAAAGCAGCTGAAACATTGATTGCAAGCAAATATG
>CAZEQQ010000054.1:0-10958 GCA_964514425.1 uncultured archaeon | reverse complement strand
AAGCTAGTAAAGGAGAATTAAAAGGTATTTTGGCTGTGACAAATGATCCTGTTGTTTCTGTTGATTTCAACGGTGACCCTCATTCTGCTATAGTCGATTTAGATTCTACTATGGTCTTAAATGGGAATCAAATTAAGGTTTTAGCTTGGTATGACAATGAAACAGGATACTCCCATCGAATGTTAGAATTAGCGAAATTGATGGCTCAAAAGGAGTAACATCTTTTCTCTTTTTTAACGAAAAATAAAAAAGTTAAAATTATGGCAAAAAGGGTTTATCCTCTTGCCATTCTGCTATATTCTGCAAAGATTTTTTGTATTTCTTTCACCATTTCTTCGTTGTAAGTTACAATCATCATGGGTTGCCCTGAAGCAGTTTTATGTCCTATAAGAGCTTCTTCAATACCATCTCTGATACCTAAGAATCCCTTTATTTCTGTTCCATATCTTATTTTAGCATTACCCATTTCATCTATCTTACCACGAACAGCGGCGTCATTAAGTTCTCCTTCTCGTAGTGTTACAATATCAAGTTTTTGTCTTACAATGCTATCTAAGTAAGACACATCTACCCAAGCTAAATGTGGCGCAACGAGTGAAACAGAAGATTTAGTTTCTCTTAACATTCCCATCAAGGTTTTATCAATCTCTTCTTGTCCTACGACAATCCAGCTATCCTCAATAGCTTTTGGTTCTACGCCACTACCTGCAGAAAGTACAGTTTTCATAAGTTTCATTGAATCTGATGTTGCATCTAGAACACCTTGTATTTTAGCGGGGATAGCATTCAGAGTATCAGTTACTTTTTTGTCTAACTTATCAACATCTTCTCGAGATTCAGTAATAAATACTTGTTTGAACGTAGTTAAAGCTTTCGTGTATTCTGCTTTATTGGTTTCATTCACCAAAGAATCTTTTACTATTTTGTCCATTCCATTAATTACTTCCTTCATGTAAGTATTAAATAGGTCGTGAGTCATTTTTTCTATTGCGAGAAGATCGGTTGTAACAGTTTTTTGTGTTGAGTTTACTGTATCAGTAAGGGACTCTTTAACAGTTTGAACATTTGTTATAAGGGCACTTGAATTACTATCTTCAGCAGTAATAGTATTATTAATCTGGTGTTTAATATTAAGTTCATAGTCTTTCAAGTTCTTTTCAAAAGTTTCATCGAGTTTAAGTTTATGTTTGTCTATTTTATCAGTAGTTTGAACATAAATTGTTGCTAAATCTTTTTCTACTATCTTAACAACTTCATTTACGTTTTCTTGAGCCTTTGTTTTGGTTGTTGTGATAAGTTCTTCTGATTTTTGTGCAAAGGCTTTATGTTCTGCCTCAAACTGCTTTGGATAAGATTCTACTAGTTTTTGCAGGTCAATTAAAGAAGTTTTTGTAGCAGTTTCAAGAAGTGATGATTTTTCAGGTCCAACGGATATTTCTGAAGTAGTAGCTTGTGCTTTTTCACTAAATTCTTTAATTTCTTTATCAATTGATGTTGATACTTCTTTTTCTACTTTTGTAGTGAGTTCTTTTAGTCCTGTTGTTGCTTCTTCTAAAGTTGTAGTAATATCAGTATCTAAAGCATTTTTTGCAACATCTAGTTGTATTTGAAGTGTTTCCATTGTTTTATCCATTGAATTTGTTAGATTTTCAACAAGTTTAGTATGACTAGCAATATTTGTTTCAATTGTGTTTTTTATGTTATTGGAAACATCATCGTTGCTCTTCTTAACAGAAGTAAATATAGTTGTTTTTTCTTTATCTAGAGCATCAACACCACTTTGAACTTGTGTGTTCATTTCTATTTTCTTCTGACTTACCATTTCTTCTGTTTGAGTTTTACTTGCTGTTATATTCTGTTGAATCTCTTTTTCTGTAGTTTTTATTACATCTTTAAGTACAGATGAACCAGTTTTTTGCATCTCACTATTTGAGTCATTTAAAGCTTTGATTGCATCAGTAATGATAGTATTCATCTTTGCTTCGAAATCTTGTAACTTTCCACCAATACTACCAGCTGATTTTGGAGAAGCTTTAGCAGCACCTTTCTTTGCAGGTTTTTCTTCTACTTCTGCACTTATTAGACTATATACTTCTTTTGTAAATGACGATACAGAATCTTGGGTGTCTTTGATCATCTTTTCAAAGAAAGGAGAGATTTTGAAAGTCTTTGAAATGTTTTCTACTTCTTCCATCTGTTTAGTGTTAGTATCTTTGAATATTTTATTGAAGTTAGTTATGCTGTCTTTATCTTTACCAAATAATTCAGATATTTTTGTTGTAAAAGTGTCTTGGAGCTCTTTATGTTGCAATTGATAATTTTGATAGATTTCTTCTATTTTTTCCTTCATTGTATTATAATTGCCATTAAACTGTTCTTCTATTTCTTTTCTTTTACCATTGTAGTATTTCTCATTGTTAGTTACAGTTTCACCTTTGAAGTGTTCTATTTCATTCTGATTAGTGCTCATTTTTCTTTCTACTTCTTCTGTAATTACTTCAAAAGTTCTACTGAATTCCATTCTAACTTCTTCTACTTTATCTGTTATTTGGCGATCGATTTCTTCTAGTTCTCTTTCAAATTGGGCTAGGTTTTCACAGAAAGCTACAGCATCAGCATCATCTTTTACTCCTAACAATTTTTTCATTTGTTTAGCATCAGTATCGACAAACTGTGAAACAGCTCGTGCTATTTCTGTAGCATTACTAGAGAACACTTTTATTTTATTTTCAAGTTCATTTATCGTTTCTAAATTGGTCTGGAAGTTAATATTTACTCTTTCAGGTATTTCATCTCTAATTCTTCTGACATCACCCAGAAAACGTTCTGTAAATTGTTCTATCCTATCTTTAGTTTCTACTTCACTTTTGAGTAAATATTTACTTATATCCGCTATGTTACTTTGTATATTTTCGTTTATTCCTTCTGTAACTGATCCTTTTAATCCATTCAGTGTTTCTGCAAAATTTTCTTCAAAAGTTGAGTATTCAGTTGCAAAAGTTGTAGTAATATCATCTACATCTGCAAGATAATTTGATGTGCTTTCTTCTAGTTTTTTTATCTCTACCAATGTTTGCTCTTTAAATGCATCAGAACTAGTTTTAAGAGAGGATAAAATTTCGTTTTGTTTTGCGGTTATTTCTTCTTTAATTGCAGATAACGTGTTATTTTCAATTGTTTTTGCTTGATTATTTGTTTGCGTTATCATCTCATTAACAGAGGTTATGTTAGTTTTAATTTCACTTTGAAATTGTTTTTCTGTTTCTGTGACTTTACTTTGGATTGTTTTAACTTTTTCTACTAAAAGATTATCGTGTTTTTTTAGCCCTTTATCTAAATTATCGACAATGTTTGTATTTAAGTTATCAATATTAGTAAAAATCTCTGTGATGTAGTTATCTATAAAAGTTTCAAGTTCTGTATTAAGATTGTTAATATTAGTAGTTATCCCTGTAACAGATTTAGTTAAACCATCTTCAAACTGCTTAATGCCTTTTGTTAATCCTTCATTCAACATTTGTAAAAGTTTTTTCCCATTATTACTAAATTCGGTCAGATAAGAGTTTAATCTTTTTGATAATTCATCTTTCATACCAACTGAATGAGTTTTGGTTTGTGTTATGATGTCTCCAAGTTTATCTACTGCCATACCTTTAGTTTCATCAACTAGTTCGAGAAAACTACTTTCGCTTTCTTTCAGCATTTTAATAGCTGTTTTCTTGGATTTTTCAATAGTATCTACAATTCTGTTATTTGTGTCTGTTTGAATTGTCGAAAGTTCAGTGTTGAGAGAGGTTAAGATTTCTTTAACTTTCTCTAAATAACCATTAACTTGTACCTTATATTCGTCATTTATTTTTTCTATAGTTATTTTTGCTTGATTTGTTGCTTCAACTCCCAGTTTTGAAGAATGCCTTAATAGTTCGTTGTAGGTTGTGGAAGTAAGTTCTGAAACTATTCCATTGTGTTTTTCTACATTACTTTCAAATTGCCCTTTTAAGTCTCCAATAAGGGTAACAAGTTCACTTAAAGCACTTTTAGTATCTTCCAACTCCTTTTGTACGCGTGTTTTATGTGTTTCTTCAAGAGATGTGTAAGTTTCATTTATTTTTGTTTTAAAATTCGTGTGATAATCACCAATTTTTGTAACAGCTGTTTGGAAAGAAGTGTTAATGTTATCATCAATTCGTTTTATAGACTTTTTCACTACTTCATCATGTGTTTTGTAGATTTTAGTTCCTTCAGCGTTTATTTTGTTAACTATACTTTCAAGTTCTTTTTTATTACTTGTTACTACGTCATTTAAGTCTGTTAGTAGTTGCTTTGATAGACTAGAAACCTCTGAAACATGTGTATCAGCTTTTGTTGTAATTTGAGTATTTGTGTCTTCCAGTTTTGTTCTTAAAACACCCATAGTTTCCTTCCAATCAGTAATTACACTTTTACTTGTAGTGTTTAACTCTTCTTCTAATCTTTTTGAAACATCTTCTGTAAGTTTAATTTGTGGAGGAAGAGGAATATAATAAGAAGTTCCTTCTTTGTTTTTCGCCTTAATCTCTTTTATGTATCCCTTTGAGGCTAATTCTTGTAATGTTGATTCTATGTTTTCTAAAGGCTCATTATAATAACATTGTATTTGTCCTTTAGTTCTATAACCGAATTGTACAATCAAGGAATAAACTTCCACTTGACTATCAGTCATTCCCATTTGTTTTAATGTTGTATCCATTTTTTTTACCTACAGTTCGTTTTTAACATTGTCAATTTTTTTACTTAGTTTTTCAATAAACTCAGCAATCTCTTTCTTTTGTTTGTCAACAGTTTCTGCTTGTTTAATACGATTATTAGCTTCATTGTTTAGGTCTGTTAGAGTTGTTCGTTTAGAAGTATCAATATTCTTCTTTGATTCTGTGACCTTCTTTGTAAGATCTAAATTCTTCTTTTCCAATTCAAAGTTCAATTTTTCTGTTAGATGTAACTGGTGTTCATTAAGAGCTTGCTCTTGTGCAGTAGCCACAGAGCTTAATTTTGTTTTTGTTCCTTCTTTTGAACTATTAGATTTATCCACTGCTGCTTTTACTTGAGAGTTGATTTCATTTTCTATGGTCTCTAGTTCTTTCTTTATAACGCCTTGTTCTTCAGAAATAACACCTTTCACTTCTTTTTTCATTTCTTCTGAGAGTTTTGAGAAATCTGCTAAGGTCGTATCAAGTGAAGTATTCAGTTTTGCGTCTAGAGTACTTAATTCATCATTATAATTTGTTATTTGCGCAGATGTTAGTTTAGTATAATTACCAAGAATAGTGTTTTTAGAGGTTTCAAAATTAGTAATTATTACATCATTCACATCAGCCATTCCTGTTTCATATTCAGATAATATATCTTGCACCTTTGCGATTTCTTGAGCTAAATATTTATCCATGGTCTCATTTACACCAGATAATTCTTTTTGAATAGTTTGGACGGTATTTTCTACTAAATTCCCTAATTCATCTTTTATTCTATTAAAACTTTCAAAAACTGTTTCCATATTTTCTGTTAATTTATCTCTATATTCAGCTCTCAAATGTTCAATAGATTCTTTAATGATATTTTGATTAATCTGAATATCTTGTTCTAAATTATTCTTCAAGGTATGAACATTAGTTTGTAATGATTCTTTTGTTTCATCATTAACTGTTTTATAATGATCCTTTGTTGTTGCAATCGTTTTTCTTAACTCATGAACTTGGTTATTAGAAAAATGTTCAAAACTTGTATATTGACTATTAAGATTCTTCACAATCTTTACTTCAATATCATTAGCAAAATTAATTTGTCTATTCTTTCCTTCTTCTAAAACTTCAATAAAGGTTTTGTTAAGAGCTTCAAGTTGTTTATTTATTTCTCCTACGTTTTCTTGTATTTTACCCTTATTTTTTGTTGTCCAATCATTACTTTGATCGATTGTTGTTGTAATTGTTGTTGTTATTGTTTCATTTAAGCCATTTTGTAGGGTATCATGACTTTCTATAAACTTATTTTCGAGATCTATTAGTTTGTTTTGTATTAAATCCGCCATCTCTTTGTAGTATGTTTCCAGCGTCTGCAATTTATTCATTGAATCCTTAAACATTACCATTTCATTTGTTAATTTATCTAATTCTTTTTTGATATTTCCTAATTCTTTTGTTGCTTTCTCTGACATTTTTACACCTCAAAAGTCTAATTCTTTATCTAAATCTAATTGTTCTATTGAAACTTTTTCTGTCTGCACTTCAGGCTCTACTTCTATTTGTGGCAATTCTTCACCTTTTTCGAACCTGGTTGAATAAAAGTATTCATAATGTGTTGTTCCTTCTTTAAACTTGTTTTTCGCTTTCTTCTTTATTCTTTCAAATTCTTGTAAATCTCCAAGTTTTCTGGTGCATTCTAGACACCATTTGAAGTATCCACGAATAGCATATTCTGTCTGTTCTAAATCTAAAGAGTCCGCCAATTTCTCAAACTGATTATATGCTCGTCTATAAGAACGTTGTGCTTTCATATCTTGCTCTATTATTGTGTAGCAATCTGCAGCTTTTACATATAAACGTGCTGCAAAATATAATTGTTTTTCCTCAAATTCTCTTGCTACTTCTTCACAAATTGTTCCTGCTTGTTCATAATCACGAATAGATTCAAAACGTTCAGAAGTCATTAATGTTAAATCATAAGCAGTTTGGAATTTTTGCATAGATATACACGTTTTAATTCCTTCTCTGAATCTTGCAGCTAATGCAAAAATAGAAAGTCTATCCCTTATTCGACATAACCAAACTTTTAATTTATTTAGATCTTGGCTTGTAGGAACTATTTTCCGGCCCAATTTCTCTATTATTTGATTTGTTATATATACTGCGGTTGTTAACGGTTGATACAAACGATCATTGAATTTTATTGCGCCTAATAGAGAATCATGTGTTAACTTCGCATATTGAGATCCTATCCATAACAAGCCTTTTTCCTCTAGACTACTAATTGTAGATTCCTCTACTTCTTTTTTGATTTGTTCAAGAGAAAAAAGATTTGTGTTATAAGTTGCCAATTCACTTACTGTTTTTATCTCCTCTTCATCCATATTTAATAGAAGGTTAATATTTCTTTCAACAAAATCACTTATAGTGAAATCATTTTTTATAAAACATACACCTAGATTTAAATCAAATGCTGTCCTTAAACAATTTGTTACGATATCTAAAGCTCCTTTCTTTACCATATCAGGATATTTTCTACGTAAGAATACCTCTGCTTCTGCAGAAGTTAAAGGACCGATTTCTATATACTTTGAATATTTTGTTAAGTAAGATTGATAATCAAATTCTACTAAATCATTTTTCTTAAATGCAGTAAATAGAAATATGTTGTATTCTCTTTCTGCGAATTCTTTGATTATTTGTGAATATATAGGGTAGAACTCTTTTATATTCATAAGTTTAAAAAGCTCTATATTGTCAATGAATAAATAAATATAAGTTCCATTTTCAACCAATTTCGCATTTATTTTTTCAAAATTCTCAAAAAATTTGGAGACATAATAATCAGTAAAAGACATCTCTGCTGGCTTTTTGGAGTAATCATTCAAAGAGGGCAAATCATCTCCTGCTCCTTTTTTACTTACTTTTTCAAACATTTTTCTCCATTCTGGAGTGAATTCATCAATTTTATTTTTTAATTCTCTGAAAAAGTAGAGAAGATTTTCTTCTTCTGGAAGTAAGTCAAAAAAGTGAGATTTTTCTTTCCTCCCCCCAGTTACTATCGAAGCCATTTTTAGTAATAAAGAACTTTTACCGGTTCCATTTTCTCCAAATATCACTATTGAACGTTTTTCAGTTTTTTTATTTTTGAATTGTTTCATTAATTCAGTAAATTCGTCTAAAACAGGGTTCATCCCTACAAATTCTTTGGGATCACAAGGTCGAATATACTCTGTCAATTTAACCATAACTATCACACTTCAAGAACTACTGTATACTTAATAAATAATTCTTTTGGCATTTAAGTTTTAATACTTTCTATAGATGAAAAAGATTAGTCTTAAAATATCTTATATATGATTTATTCAGCAAATTTCTCAAGATTTTCATTCTTTCTTTTTTTGGTATAAAGGAAATATAAAATAATCCATGCTTTTTCTTTTACTTATGTCTGATGCGCTTTCGAATTTTCGACATTCAGGTAAGATTCTTATCAAGGCAATGAATTTAGCCTTAGAACTTATAAAACCAGGAGCAAAACTATTAGACATTGCAGAGGAAGTGGAAATGTTCATAAGAAGCCAAAATGCTATCCCCGCATTTCCTGTAAACATTTCTACCAACGAAATAGCAGCACATTATTCTCCTATTATTAATGATGAAGCAACAATACCTGACAAATCTCTTGTCAAAGTCGATTTAGGTGTAGCTTACAATGGTTATCCTACAGATTGTGCCCGTACTATAAGTTTTGAGGACAAATATCACTATTTAGTGAGTAGTGCTCAAGAAGCGTTAAATACAGCTATACAGTCAATAAAACCTAACATAAGTGTTTATAAAATTGGTAAAATAATAGAAAATACAATCAATAAATCTAAACTAATGCCTATCTCTAATTTAAGTGGTCATTCGTTAGAACAATATTCACTCCACTCGGGAATTAGTGTTCCTAATGTATCCCTTTCGAAATTATACCACATGAAGGATCAAAAGTTTTATGCGAATAGAGCTTATGCAATAGAACCTTTTACAACAACGGGAAAAGGAGTAGTAAAAAATGGAAAAGAAATTACTATTTTTCGACTAAAAGCAAAAGGAAAGAGGAAAGGCTTGTCACCTAAAACATTAGAAATACAATCATATATCTTGAAAAACTTTTATGGATTTCCTTTTACTGAACGATGGCTGTATAATCAAGGTTTCTCTGAAGGAGATATTAAAGAAGCGCTAGAGGAATTTCTTCTCATTTCTGATACTCTTGTCAGTTATCCTGTGCTTATAGAAGTTACAAATTCTCCTGTTGCTCAAGCTGAAGACACTATATATGTTCACAATGATAGAGTAGAAATTATTACTAGAGAATAAGAATCATCGCTTTTTATGATTACACAAATATTGTGAAATATTACACAAAACCTATTACAACACAAGTAGGGAGTTTTTTTCTAATTTCAATTATGTCAGGTTTATATAGTATCCGTGGGTGTATTGTTTCGCGTTCACCCTTAGCGTATTCATCCCAAGAACTTGTATACTTTCCTATTATTTTGAGGATAATATATTGTTCTATCATATCACCAGAGATTATATATGCACCTGCTCCATAATCTCTTCTTCTTAAAATCATGAAAGGTACCATTAATGTGTCAATTTTATCTTTTGGACAGATTATCTCTAGTTCTACTAGTTCTTTTTTAGTAATATAGAGAGATTGACCATTTTTACTGATATAATTTTGTCCTTTCAAAGAGTCTTTAAAGAGGATCCTTTTTTTAGGTAAGTGATCGTTCAAAGTGTCTAGTTCTTTCTGTAAAAAAGAGGAAGTTTTATCTCCAAATACCATTGTATCAACTTACATTATTGGATAATAGTGTGCTTTGTTCTTTTCTTTTTGGATTATACATTCTTTCTATGGAATTATAGAGATAATAAGAACCAATATACATAGGTGAGAAAGCTAGAAGAACATTTGTAATGCAAAATATAAACACTGCTCCTGTTAACTGCACAAACATAATATCTCTTGGACTTATTATTAGAACTAAAATAAGAGCAATGATAGTTTGCAAAAGAATTATGGATATCAATGCAATACAAGAAAGCAAAATTATTTGAAATTTATCAATAGTTTTTCTTCTTACTATTTTCCCAAATATAAAACCTATGACTAAAGTTGTTACTATTACAGTTAAAAAAGCAAAACCACTTATTTGAAGATTTTGGGATAAGTTTTCTTGAATCATTATCCTATTGGTTTCACTGTCAATTACTTGTATTTCAGGTAAGATTGTTGTAGAAGCTAATACAGTTAAAATGTTTAAAGGATAATGAATAAGAGAGGCTAATAGTATAAAGCCTACAAATAAAGATATGTTTCTTTTTGTTGATAACTCCTTTAAGCTTGTGTAACCAATTATTTTTTCTTCAAATTCAATTTCCTTTTGTTCTTTAGTTGTTTTTGTTTCTTCCTCTTCTTCATCATCAATATCAGGCATCGAGGGCATCGAGGGCATAGATGCGGAAGAAAAATCATCATCTTTATCATCGGTATCCTCTTCAGCTTCTTTAGCATCAAGAGAGGGTCTAGGAGCTAAAGAGGGAACAGGTGCAGAAGAAAAATCATCATCTTTATCATCGGTATCCTCTTCAGCTTCTTTAGCATCAAGAGAGGGTCTAGGAGCTAAAGAGGGAACAGGTGCAGAAGAAAAATCATCATCTTTATCATCGGTATCCTTTTTATCCTTTTTTATTGCTGTTGGTGTGGGTACGGGAGCAGAAATAGCAATGTCTTCATCAAGACTTGATTCATCCACCCAACCACAGAAAGGGCAATTTTTAGCATCTTTAGCTAAGCTCATTTGACAGCTTGGGCATATTTTAGATTCTTCGTCCTTTTCTTCAACTAAAGGGAGTTTATGATCGCAGAAAAGGCATGTTTTTGAGCCTTTTAAATTATTATTACCGCAATTAGTACAGCGAATAAAGTCATCACTCATTGTACAGTATATTTGCTATCAAGCATAAAAAATTATCTACAATTTTTATGTAAAGAAAAAAAGTGAGGGATTTTATGGATTATATTTCTCATTAGCTTCTTTAATCAGTTTTTCAAATAAAGAATCTTGTTCTTTAGAAGGTCTCATTACCTTTAATAACTCTTCTAATAACTTCTTTTCATCACTTGAAAGTTTATTAGGTATATCAATGCGGATAACTAAATGTAAATTACCTTGAGATAAT
>CAZEQQ010000053.1:0-10983 GCA_964514425.1 uncultured archaeon | reverse complement strand
AGAATAAACTTTTTCTTAACCCTGGTTCAGTTGGACAACCTCGTCATGGGAGCATAGGTGCGTTTTATGGTATCATTAACTTTGAAGAACTCTCTTTTGAAATAAGAAAATGTTCTTATGACCTCTCTAAGATCGTAAAAAAAATGAAGGAGATAGGAGCACCAAAAAGGCTCACAGAAAGGCTTTTTGAAGGTTATTAGACGGGGAGATATCTTTGCTATTGTTTGTTCATTTGGTTGGTTGGTTGGTTGTGGTTTAGAACTCATCATCTTCATTGCAACTATAGTATGCTTCCTCTAATTCTTTTACTTCTTGCTCCATTTTATCGGCGTAAAGATCATAGAGAATAACTAATGCAACACCTTGATGCACACCTGAAATGATACTAAGTTCTTTATAGTCTATACCTACGTTTTTAGGTAGGATATTATGTCTTATATAACCTTTCAAGTTATTGTAATTAGGAATTGTTCGTATAGCTTCCACAAGTGAGTCGAGTTTTCCATCGAACCCTGGAAAGTTTATTTCTTGCTTTATCAATTTTTGAATTGACTCTTCATGTTGTCTTTGTTTCTCTTCTAATATTTGCCTTCTTTCTCTTATCTCCTGCTCTTTCTCTTCTTTGCATAGAAAATCCATTATGTTTGACATAGTACACCTCTAAGAACTTACCAGAAACAAGTGTACAAACTAGCACAAAAAGCTTCCGTAAGAGGATATCCGTTGAAAGTAAAGGTAATAGAGAAATCTACTATCTTACCCAACCTTTACTTCTTTTCACTGCCTCGTGCCAGTGTGTTAGATACTCGCGTTTTTTGTCGGCAGACATCTTAGGAGCGCATTCTACGCCTATCTGGAAGTTGTTTTTTATGTCTTCCAAGTTATCCCAAAATCCAGAGGCTAAGCCTGCTAAATACGCTGCACCTAACGCAGTTGTCTCGTTAACTACCGGTCGTTGAACTGTTACACCAGAGATATCAGCTTGAAATTGGAGAACAGGCTCACAATTTGTTACTCCTCCATCTGCTCTTAGAAGAGAAAGTTTGATATTTGAATCTTTTTCCATTGCTTGTATCACATCATGGGATTGGTAGCATATTGATTCCAAAGCAGCACGTATAATATGCTCACGTTTTGTTCCTCTTGTTAAACCGATAATTGTACCTCTAGCATACGCATCCCAGTGAGGAGTGCCTAAGCCCACAAAGGCGGGTACAAAATATACTCCTTGGTTATCTTCAGTTTTATTCATTGCTTCAACTAGTTCTGCTTTTTCTTTTACTATTTGTAGCCCTTCTTCTAACCACTTTATGACTGCACCAGAAACAAACACACTACCTTCCAAAGCATAGGTCAATTTTCCGTCTATTTTCCATGCTATTGTAGAAAGAAGCCCTTGTTTAGAATAAACAATTTTTTCTCCCGTGTTCATTAATAAGAAATTCCCTGTACCATAAGTATTTTTTACTTCCCCCTCATTAAAACAGTTTTGTCCGAAGAGAGCTGCTTGTTGATCTCCTGCATTTCCACATACGGGAACTGAACGACCAAAAAGCGAGCCTGTTTCACCATATGTATCCTTATCACTACTTTGTCTGACCTCTGGAAGAATTTCGATAGGTATTTTAAGAATGTCTAATAACTCTTCATCCCATTTTCCTTCTTTTATATTGAATAAAAGCGTTCTTGAAGCATTCGAATAATCTGTGATGTGATTACCAGTTAATTTCCATATTAGCCAAGAATCAATAGTTCCTACTAAAAGTTCATTGTTTTTTATTTTATCTTTGATTTTAGGCACATTCTCTATCAACCATCTTATCTTTGTTCCAGAAAAATAAGGGTCAAGTACCAATCCTGTTTTTTCTTTGAAAAGTTCAGTGTGACCGGCATCTTTCAATTCATAGCAGATGTCAGCTGTTCGCCTACATTGCCAAACTATAGCATTATGTACTGGTTTTCCAGTTTTTTTATCCCAGAATACCACTGTTTCTCTTTGATTAGTTACACCTATACTATCAATTGAACTGAAGTCAGATTTTATTACTTCCAATCCATTCTGTATTACTGTTAATGTTTTTTCCCATATTTCATCTGCACTGTGTTCTACCCATCCCGGTTTAGGGTAAATTTGTTCATGTTCTTCATGGGCATTAGCTATTTGTACACCTTTTTTATCGAATATCATGGCACGAGTACCTGTTGTACCTTGATCAATTGACAAAACATATTGCATAGTATGTGAGAATATCAAGTAGTCTTAAATTTTTCCAAAATATTTTACGATTTTTTATATATTGTTTCAATCAATTCTTGACTTTGATAGGACCTTCCTCTCCAAGTTACCGCGTTACCCATTATGCCATGGTAGATGGAAAGTACTATTATAGCGATTGTAATAACTAATCCAAATGGATACAAGAAATAGAATAGAAAATCTCCTTCTCCTTTATCATGCCAATATTGGTATAATAAATAAAGATACAAAGCATAGCAGATAATATTTATTACTATAATAAGGATTGATGAGCTATTTATTATTGCTAATGTCATTGCTATTGGAGCAGCTAATCCATAGATCAGTACAATGGCTACCAAAGCGACTCTAGATTTTTTTACTAACACTAATCCTCCCCAGATACTTTTCTTAAATCCTTGAAAGAAACTCTTAAAGCTTTCTGGATACATTCTACATGTGACCATCTTTTTGCTATCCATTACATGAATTGATTGTTCGAATTCTTTACATAATTTAGCTAATGCAAAATCTTCTACTAAAGCTCCTGCGACTGCTATATGACCCCCTACTTTTTCATATTTTTCTCTTTGAAAAAGAAGATATTGCCCTATAGCAAAAAATGATTCTTTGTTGTATTTATTATTTATTTCTTCTCTTGTTCCTGAAACAAACATACTAATAAAAAAATAGTATCCAGTTATGAACTCATACCATTTTTTTGCTTCTTGAAAAGGCAATAACGTCAATAATGTGGCATTATACCCTAAAAGTTGTCTTACTGTTATATCTAAAGATTCTGGACTATGTTCGGTATCGGCATCTGTAAATAGCAGAATAGACCCTTTTGCTTCTAGATATCCAAGATGACAACCATAAGATTTTCCAACCCATCCTTTTGGCAATCTAGAATCAACGATCACTTTATCTGCATATTTTTCGGCTATTTCTACTGTTTTATCATATGATCCTCCATCTGAAACTATAACCTCATAATACGGATATTGCAATTTTCTCAAACTTCTTAGACACTTTTCTAGGTTTTTTTCTTCATCTAATGTAGGTACGATAATACTCACAAAAGGCAATTTTTTCCTTTCCCTCGAATCTAGTTGCAAATCCACTTTATTGTTTTTAACCAAGTAAACAAAGTAATTCAAGCTAATAAAGACAATAATCATATATACAAGCTGCAATAACATTGTCATCCATTTACCTTATTACTTTGGTGATTATAACTAAATTATCTTCTTTAAAAAGTTATTATCGCAACCTTATTAATCATTTTTTCTTTATTGTTGTTTCATACGCTTAGTTCTTCTGCTTATGCTAAAATTATAATTGTAAGCAAACAAAGAAAAATGAAAAAATGACAAAAAAGACTTTGAAAAGAGTTTAACAACCTCTTAATTA
The DNA here is from genome assembly GCA_964514425.1 of uncultured archaeon. GTDB lineage: Archaea > Asgardarchaeota > Heimdallarchaeia > Heimdallarchaeales > Heimdallarchaeaceae > CAZEQQ01. Next base: position 7,334 of record CAZEQQ010000053.1, on the reverse strand, counting down.
GGTTGTTTGTATTGGTCCTTCTTGTGTTAGATAGACTGTGTGTTCATGCTGTGATACAAATGCATCTGCTGTATCTGTTAAAACGTTATATTGATAGATTGCACCTACTCTTCCTAATTCAGCTAATCCCATTTTTGCTTTTGCTGGGCCTAGTTGTTTATAGATCCATCTTGTTGCTACAGGTAATTTGAAGTATTCTCTGTCAAGAAGGTTTCTTACATCCTTTGCAGCTTGAGTTCTTAATGGGAATCGTCCTTCTGCCAATCTTACAATGTACATTTTTGTTCTATCAGGACTTGACTCTCCAGCACCTGTGGTAGCAAATGTTTCCACTGCATACGCTTCATCTTGTAGAATCAAATCTCCTTTTCTTCCACCAACATTAGGAATAGCTTTAGGTCCATGAACTTTGTAGGGTAATAATAAATGTCCTGAAAGGTCTCTTACGGTATTAAATCCATATCCCGTAATGATATTTTCGATTAGATCGCCTAGTTTTCCAGTGTATCCACCTACACGTATAACTTTTAGAACTGTTTCTGTTGCTTCTTTACTTGCTTTAATTAAGTCGTTATGAACGTCATTAAAAGCAACTGTTAAAGCTGTATCTGCAATAAATCCTTCATATTGCACGCCTAAATCTAATTTTACTACATCACTTTCTTTTATCACTAAGGTATCTTCCCAAGGACAAGTATAGTGAGCGCAGTGATTGTTAATTGAAACATTCAAAGGGAAAGCAGTTTTCATCCCAGCGTCTAGTATCATCTGGTCTGCTTTTTCACACAATTCTACCGCATTTACTCCTGGTTTACACATATCTTTAACTGTTGCCAAGATATTTTTTGCGACTTCCCCAGCTTTTTTATATTTCTCTAAGGGGGTTTCAACTATTTCTTCTTCTGTTTCTTCCGAAGTTTTTATCTCTTCGCTAGCCATGATATCACCAAACAATAACAAATTTCGTTGAGAATATTTAACTTTGCTGTTCATGAACTTTGTTATGTGTCATAGCAAAAATGGTTTAGTGTATTTTTTAATTTTTTATGTTGGATAAATGAAGAAAGGATAAAGAAAAGAAGAAGGAAAAGAAAAAGAAAAGAGGGATTGTTCCAATTTTCATTCTATATGGGCAATGGAATTGTAGATAAGATTAAGAGGAAAGCAGCAAAGAAGTATATTCCTACCAATACCCAATTTACCGTATCTCTAAATGTTCTCATTTTACCTCCATCTTGTCGTGTTAATCTCTTTACTAATACGACAGGGTAGGGAGAACGTCTAAACCAACCTACTACTTCTACTTGTGTTCCAATCCATCTATTTACTCTGAACAATGCAGCCCATAATCTCAAGATACCTATAACAGGATGATAATCTAACGTTATAATACCAGAAGGATCTCTTAGCACCATATCTTCACTAAAATGATATCCTGCTTGACCTTTACCTATAATCGTTCCTCGAAGTTTTATCACTTTTCCTCTAAAAGGTGAAGCTTCTGCATAGCCATCATTTGAAACATCTGTCACAGCATCAATGATATTAATTGCTTGAGTATCTTCCTCTATTTTGGGATACCTTATTTTTATTCTCCATATCCATAGAAATGCCGCTAATGTTAATCCTGAGGCTATACCAAAACGAATGTCTATTCCAAAGAAGAAACTTATTAATCCTACAATAGGCAAACCTATCATCAACAGTGGTACTACATTTCTTAGGAATAAATCTTCGAAGAATTCTGGCCATAGACTTTCTTCTATTAGATCGTGTCCTAATTCAGGGAAATCTCTCTTTTTATACATTTCTTCGTTTAGTTCATCCATTGCTCTTATTCGTTTTGCGACTAATGGATGAGTGGATTGAAGTTCTAAGAACATTGCCCAAGGTGATTCAAAATCCCATGCTGCTGCTCTTGCTATATCTTTAGGAGATATTTCCGTTGTTGTTGTTTGAGCGTAAGCTGTCATAACTAATCCTTTGGCGGCTGTAACGTCGAATATGTTAAGTGATCGTGTTGCATTTGTAAATCCTTGTCTTTTTGCATAAGTTACTCTGTGTCTATGACTTGCTTCTTTATTATTAGCTTCTGAGCTATATGCTGCATCAGACACAACTAGTCCATACGCTATTTTTACTAATGCAGTTGAGAGGGCATTGGGTTTTTTTGTATTTCGTCCCGAAAAATTATCTGCATAATACTCTCTTACTCTGCTCAAGAATAATACAATAAACTGACTTATTATATAGAAAAGATAACTCAATATCATAAACAAGAACATCGCAGCTACAATTCCTAAAATTGCTTGACCACTATTCTTATTTCCTGAAGACCTCGCACTTATATCCACCATTACTCTCATTGTTGTTCTATTTGTAACAAAAAGCATGTAAAATACTAAAGGTACTGCGGATGCTAAGGTCATGAAGAAGAAGTCTCTATGTGCAATATGACCCATTTCGTGGCTAACTACTGCTGTTTGTTCTTCTGGTGTTAATAACGTTAATATCCCGTCAGATAGGACAATTCTTGCATTTTTTTTGAAATGTCCATAAGTAAAAGCAGTTGGATTTTGGTCATGTATCATTCCTATTTTTGATATTGATATTCCATGTATTTTACTTTGTTCTTCCACAAATGTTGCTAAATAGGGAGGTAATTGTGAGGGTTTAATCCATGTCATGTTGTATACCCATCTTAGCATTAAATCCATGATGAAAGGCGAAAGTAGAAATTGCACGAATACTATCCCTACGGCGATTACTATCGGTACCCAAGTAAATAGTGTTGATGCAGCTAGCACTTCTCCTGTAGCTCCAAAATAGAGTAGAAGTGCATAGAATCCTATTACCAAGGTAAATACTAATCCCCAGAGAAAGCTAATAGTTATTAGTCCTCTTACGTATAATTTCGCTGACATATATATCAAGTAAAAAGATTACAAACTTCTATTTATTACTTTGTATTTGATTATCTTTCACGTTTTTCTAAAAGTGGAGTTTATTTATTACTCATCTCTACTATTTTTATAATTTCTTCAAGATTATTAATCACATAGTCACAACTTTCAACCGACGGTTGTTCTTGATGGTTCTGTGTTAGATAGACAAACTTAATGTTCGCTTTTTTTGCAGCTTCAGCATCTAACCATGCATCACCTACAAATAATGTCTGTTTTTCTGTACAATTGTATTTTTTCATCAATTTCAGTAATCCTTCAGGGTTTGGTTTAGGATCTGTTACATCATCTCTTGTTAAAGAATAATCTATATATTTCGCAAAACCATATTTTTTTAATACAATATCTGTTAATTTTGTCGAATTATTTGTAAATATCGTTACTATATGCCCCTTATCCTTCAATTTTTCTAATGTTGGTTTTACATCAAACTGAATTTGGAGATCATTATATCCTTCTAATTCATAATGTTCTATTATTTCCCATGCTTTTTCGAATACTTTTCCTGTTTCATCATTTTTACTGATTATTTTTGTCAGTTCTAAAATAGATTTCTTTTGATTCTTTATTACTTCATGCTCTTCTTCAGTTAAAATGTTCTGTAATAGTTCTTTCAATTCAACCTTAATCTGTTCATAATTTATAGTTGAAGCGACTAATGTTCCATCCATGTCAAATATCACAAGCATTTTGGGTTTCATTTTATATAGCAATTTTTTTTACCTTTTAACTATTTTTATTGTTCTGCTTCTTTTACTTACTTTTTCTTCATTTAGCGCATATTTTTACATTTTAGTAGAATGATTTTCCTCTTTCAGTTAATTTTTTAATCTCATACTTGTATTGTTTTTTGGTGTTATATGAGTACTCAAACACAAAGTGATTTCAATTTTTTTAAGTACGACCCTATAGATTCCGATATAAAGGTTATTTCTAGTAAGTTTACTCAATATTTTGAATTTCACAAAAGGAAAGGAACAGATTATACCGAAAATAGAATATTTTCTTATTTTTATGAAGGTATGATGCAAATCTTGAAAGGGGATGAGCAGTTTCTTAAAAAAGATTACAAAAAAGCTAAACCTTTCTATGATGAGGGTTTTAAATTTATTAACCGAGCTCGTTCATCTCGGGTAGTTGAAGGTGACATAATCCATGATGAAATGGTAAAATGGTTAAGTTTTGCCGAAAGTAGGATTAAACTTCTTTCATCTTTCGACGAAAACGATTTGGAAAAGAAAATAGAACTTGTTTCTCAAACCAAAGAAAGCATGGAAAAGTTTCTAGCTTTAAGAAAAGAAGAGGGGAAAATTGAAAAAGTAATTGCAAATGCCCATTATTCCTTGGTTGATTATTATGATTATTTATATCAATCCAAAAAGGTGGAAGAAGAAAGTAGTAGGCTTAAAATTCTTTTAAAAGCTTACTCTGCTCTTATAAAAGCCAATTATTTCTATAGAATTTTTGATAAAGAGTTAGAAGCTGTAAAAGGTGATATTGATGAAATTGTAATGAACAATATTATTATTCGTGCAGAATATTACTGGAATAAAGGATCTTTAGATATAGTTTTAAGTGATTTTAAAGCGGCTAATGTTGCTTTTAGTATGGCTTCTGAGTATTATTCTCGAGCAAGCGAAATTTGTTCTTCTTTATCTGAACAGAAACTCTATTTAGCTTTGTCAAAGATTACTTTAGCCAGTAAAAAAGAAGCTCGTGCTAATGAGCTTCATAGGAAAGAAGACAATCCTCTAGAAGCTAGCAAACTCTTTGTTGAAGCACAAATCATCGTTGATTATGCTTTAGCCCTCTTAATAAGTATTAAAAGTGAGACATTGATCAAAAATATGTCAGCACAACGTGAATATTATCAAGCTTTATCCAAAGAAACCATGGGTATTTTCCATTTTGATAACGAAGAATTACATGGTGCTTTAGCCAATTTTGAAGAAGCTCACATTCACTTTGCAGAAACGGAAAAATTAGCCAAACAAATTAACAATGAACAACTATTAGAGTTTGTAAGAAAAGGTAAAAGTGAAGTTGATGGTTATATAGCAATGACTAATGCTATGTTTTAGGTTTTTCTTTCATTAGAAATCCTATTTTTATACTTTTCATGTCTTGAACAATATATTCCATATCCAGTCTACTAATGTGTGGATTAACATAGCTGATACCAACCCCCCATAGACGAACCCTAACCCATAAATTATTCCGGCTATTGTTGCCAGTAAAATGTATGCCCAGATGAATTCGGGACTGGTGTTGTTCCAATGACTCGCTCCAAATATTAATGACACCGATACTATAATTACCCCATTTTGCCAGCTCTTTACCTCCTTTTTACCATATCTTGCCAATAATTGATGTTGCATCGTTCCCCTCGTGATTAATTCTTCAGGCAAAGCTATGGTAAAGAATATCCCAATAAACGAAACTATGAAAATATCTAACCCTAACCACTGAGGATTCCAACTTAAGAAATTTGTTAATAGACCTATTGGAACTAGTATTACAAAAAGAATAACTAATAATCCCAAAACGAGTAGCATCTTCTTCAAAGTTAAAGAAAAGTTAAATTTTTCTGTAAAATCGTCTATTTGTAAACTTAATATAAGTAACAACAAGGTTGAAACCCATAACGCATTCAAAGTGTAACCCATACCATCTAACCCCTCTGTAACATCATATGTTCGTCTTGTATCGAATCCTATTGCCATTATAAGAACGGCAGGTATATGAAAGAACAACTGATAGTTTTTAAGGTTCAAGATTTTTGGTGCTAAAAATAGGCTAACAGGAAGAATATACCATAATGAAAAAACTACTACACCTTTTTCTATATTCTTATTATATATCCAAGAGAAAAGTGGGAACACAAGCAAAATCAATATATGAATATAATAGTAGAGTTGCCTTTCTTTGTATAGTCCTATGACTTTTTTTGCGATATCTTTTGTTGTGAGTGAAAATATTGTTAAACTGAACAGAAATATATTCATAAAGAGTATGTTATTTTTTAACATTGTTTCCTGTAGCATCAATACCACTACTAATGTGGATAAAATGATTGATAGAATGATGATAGCAGTAATTTTTAGTATTATTATGTTTTTTTCCTTACTTTCTTCCATTTTATTACACCATATCTAGTCTTTCTTTTCTTTATGATTAAAGACCAAGTTCATATATGTTAACTTACTGCTATACTTGGAGTTAATGTCAATGAAGATACAACGGTCTAGGATTCTTTTGAAAATGACATGTGATGGGCGGACAGAGACATTAACTTCTTTTATTCCAATCCGCTACAAGATTTAACATATCTGCTAATCCCCCTTTATAATCGACTAATTCTTCTATCGCGTGAGTATCTCCATTTTCTATTGTCTGTTCTACCAAGAAGGTTGTAAAACCAGCTTTTTTAGCTATCATATCTCTTTTTACGTCATTTCCTACTACGAGACATTGTGATGGATCGCAGTTTACTGCTTTAGCTGTTTCTATCCAGTACTTCAAATTTCCCTTGCAATATATACTATTTTCAGCATGAGTTATATGTTTGAAATATTCTGGTTCTAATCCTCCCCACTGCATTCTTCTTCTTATTGCAATAAGAGGAAAGACGGGATTTGTAGCTAATACTAGATTGAGTTCGGGGTAAGTATTTTGAAGAGTTTGTAATTTTTCTGCAGAGTTTTCTAAATTAGTAATTAAGGGTTGTATAACATCAAATTTTGTCGAATAGAATTCTTTAAACCGTTCTTTTATTTGTTCTCGATTTATATTAAATTTTGGTGAGAAATCATCTAGAAAAACATCTAATGCATATTTTTCATTATTATCAATTACTTCCATGACATATGTAGATGCTAGTAATTCGTCGATAAATTGTTTATTGTCAGGGATTATATCTTGGAAAAACATTGATGCTGTTGTTAAATAGGTTTTCATAAATTCTGATGGATTAAAATCTATTAGTGTTCCATCCAAATCAAAGAGAATTGCTTTTAATGTCATATTTCATTACCTTTTAGTTAAGTTTACTAAGAGACATAAGAAGTTTACTAAAGGAAAATAGTGAAAAACACTACTTATCATATATCTCAACATTTTTCGTTAGAACTATACCTATGGTTCTTGGTCCTGCATGTGCCCCAATAGTTGGTCCTATACATAATGATAAGCCTATTTGCACTTCAGGATATTCTTCTTTTACCATTTCTTCTATTTCTTTGGTTATAGAAAGATAATCAGCATGTACTATTGATAAAGTAAGTTCTGTTAAATTGTTGTGTTCATATTTTTTGATTGCTAGCTCGATCATTGTTTTTATGGTATTTTCAATGCCAGAAACGCTTTTGAACA
>CAZEQQ010000052.1:0-11011 GCA_964514425.1 uncultured archaeon | reverse complement strand
TGAATTGTTTGCTTATCCTTCTTTTTTATTCCAATGACCCACTGTCCTTTCCCTATTGGTTCTTTTATTTCAGTCTGGAAAAAAAACATAACTCCTTGTTCTTTTGCTTTCTCTCTGATACTTCTCATATATTCTTTTTTGTTAATAATCACTAATTCCTTATTTTTTTGAATTTGAATTGTTTTCTCTGTTCCTAATAACAAAGATAATTTATCAATCGCACCAATGACTTCTTGTTCAACAGCTAAAGGGAGATTAGTTTTTAATAAAGTGCTTTTATTAATATACAAAACTTCTTCTGAGATCTCTTCTTCCTTTTTCTTATCTACAACTACAACTTGCTTATTCATTAGAGAAAGAAAATAAGCTAATATTGTTCCTGCAAATCCCGCTCCAACAATAATGATATCAATTCGTTCATTAGAGACCATGAATAGGTAATGAAGTTTACTATTAAATATTTTTGCAAAAAATGAGAAATATTTTCTCTTTTAAAAAATTAAGGTGTAATTAAATCGATTGATATGGTAAAAACTGCAATAAGTATAGCTGCAGGAATTATTTTAAGAATATACAATAATTTATTCTCTTTAGATATTGCACCTAGGAGTCCTCCTAATACTACTACTTCTATAAATATTAGAATAAAGGAAATAATGTAAGCTGTTTGCAGCGAATATAGACCAAAACCAAAAAAGAAGAAAGGAAGAAGAGCGATCAAAGAAAAAAACATAGGTGAAAGGTTGACAGTGGAAATAATAAGAGAAACTATGAAATTAGCTCTTGTTAAACGAGTATTAGCTAAATCTGTAATAAGATGAGTTTCTAATTCCTTTATATCTCTGGTTCTTTCTGCTCGTTCTGTTAAAAAAACAATCCAAAAACCACTAATCCCCAATGCTATACTTGCGCCTACTCCCATAAGGGCTATTACTGCTGCAGGTGTCTTAACTAAAAAGGCACCAAGAACTATTCCAAGAGCAGTCAATGCTCCATCAAAACCTTGAGTAATAAAATATCTTCGACAAATGTTCTCGCCACCCGTTAATTCAAGAACTTTTCTTACATCTTTTAAAGCAATCATTTTAAACCTAAAAGTCATACACTTTAATTAGAAATAAATTTTTTCTTATTGGTTATAGTCATTACCCTCACGGAAAGGTCTTCTTTTGTTTTCGAGATAAAATTAACAGATATGCGACAGATACATTTGAAAAAAAAGAAGAAAAGGAAAAAGAAAAAAAATTATAAGGTTCACTTCAATAGGTTAAATAATCTATCACCAGGTTAAACAAAGCAATAGCTGCAGCTGCTGGTATTATCTTTATGATATACAGAATTTTGTTTTCTTTTGATATCGCGCCCAGTAACGCACCTAAAACAATAATTTCTATAGCAATTATAAGGAAAGAGATGATATGAGCAATTTGAAGCGAAAATAATATAGGACTTACGAACATATAAGGTATTATCGCAAAAAATGAAAAAAACATTGGTGATAGATTAGCTGTTGAAAGTATAAGTGCCGCTAAAGTATTGCTTCTTGACAAGCGCGTATTACTTAAATCTGTGATAAGATGAGTTTCTAATTCCTTTATGTCTCTTGTTCTTTCAGCTCTCTCTGTCAAAAATGCAATCCAAAACCCACTCACTCCAAGAGCGGCACTAGCACCTGTACCAATCAGTATTATAGTTTTTGCCTCAGCACCTACGAAAAAAGCACTAAGCACTATTCCAAGAGCAGTCAATGCTCCATCAAAACCATTCATTACAAAATATCTACGTAAGATATTTTCTCCACCCGTCATTTCTAGTATCTGTCTAACATCTTTTAAGTTAATCATTTGGATTTAAACTCAAATGTATTGAAATTTAAAAGATTATAAACTTTTTTTTGTGTATTTATCTATTAACTTATGAAAACTTTTACTTTTAAAAAACGGATTCCTGGGCGCGAACAGAGATAAATAAGCGTCATAATGTTGGAGTGCATGTAAGACCGAGGAAAAGGAAGATCTTGACGGAAAAGGGCTGAGTCGGGTTTGAGGGCTTTTTTGACAGAGATACCAGGATTATATTTTCTGAAAACTAATGCTTGTTGACTCAATTTAATATAAAAATCTAATTTTTTTGGAAAAGAAAAAAGAAGAGAAGTATATTCTCTTAAATTGTATATTACTCAACTTTTTTGGTTGGTCTGGTTTTAGAAGAGGTACCTTCTGCTTTAGGAGTAGCTGATGTATCAGTAGTTGTTTCTTTCTTTTCTTCAAAGGATACTTCTTTTTTAGGTAAAAGATTTTTGGCAGTCATGTATATTCCAAAAGCAACACCAGTAGTAAGAATTATATCAGGAATTAAGAATAGAATTCTAAAGAGCCAATCTGTCCACACAATATCTAATGCAAGAATGAAGAAGTGACCAAAAAGATAAGCAAAGCCAAAATACGCATAATATTTGGGTATAGTAACAGGAGTAATTACTGCAGCTTTTTCATGTGTTTCAGAAATTTTTCCTATTGTCTTTCCTAATCCATCTTTTAACCCTTCTTGTGTTGGTATATATTGTTCAAACCATATACTGTAAATAGTAAAAACTTTGAATCTCATAAATACCACTAGCCCCATACCGACCAACCAAGGCAAATATGCTACAAACAAGTTAAGATTGTCTGATAGCATGTCGCTAATAAAGCCTAATACCAATGCTATAACATAAGCAAGAATAAGATAATAAACCATCTTTTTGAGACTTGTTATTTCGGGTTCTTGACCAATAGCTGTTTTGTTTATTTCTTCTAAAGAAGTGTAAAACGTTGCAAAGGCATATAAAAACATGATTATTGCGATAATTGCCACAAACTCAAATGCATCGAAAGTTGATATTAGCATTAATATTGGAGCTAAAAACAACACAATTGCAGAATTTTTGTAGTAACTATAGAGTTTCATAGTTCTTAGTTGTGCCTCTTCTTCAAGATTTACTGTCTCTGTTACCCCATCGTCAAAAATCTTAAAATATTCTGGTTTTTTCTCTTCTTCAGTTTCAACATTAGTTGGTAAAATTTCATCATTCGTACTCATTATATCACTCGATTGAACGATGGCTAAACTTTTTTTAGAGACTATATATGTAATTCTATTATGGCAGTTTACTTTCAATAGTTTCAACTTTCTCTCTCCCAAAAATATTTTAATAGACGTGCTCTATGTATGAAAGGAGAAGTGGAATGCAGATTATTTTTGACACTTTACTAGAAAAAGAGTTTGAACAAATCTATCACAAATTAAAGAAGATTGAACATGAAACTAGTACCGAATATAAAAAAGATTTGGAATTAATCATACAAAAAATGGTTTGTTTTGATGAGTTACCAACGAAACTTGAGCGAGAAAATTTTAACGTTGCCGCAATTGATGGGAGTGGTGCAGAAAGTATTTTAACTCTTAATGATATTAGTATTCATCTTCTTTGTGCCTCATTTGCAGCAGATCAAACAGTGTTTCAATTAGGCACAACTAAGGAATTGCACCTTACCCCCACTATTTGTTCCAACCCTGAAGGATTAATTCGTTTATCCTTACTCAAAGAAACAGATGAGCAAGATGTTTGGAATGATTTCGCTGAGTTTATTCATAAAAATTACGGAGAGAAACTAGAAATTGTTATTTCAAATGTATTAGAAAGTATTGTAAGGTATCACTATAGCTACCTCTCCTCAAATAAGCCTTTACCTAGACTTATGACTCAGCAGGACATTCGGATGAAAGCAGCAGAAATAGGGTTGAGATTTGATCCTCAATCTAGACCATTTCAAGATTACAAAAATTGGCTGGTATCTGCAAAGCAAGGAAATCTTCAAAAAAATTGGTTTGAGCAATTTCGAGAAACATTGGAATACTCCATTGCTAATGCTCTACTTAAGACAGATACTACATTCAAGTATCTTTTTATTGATGGTTCTCTTAACATGCTTTTAGGTCCTAAACAAGATCAACCTCGTTTAGCTTCTAATTACCTCCTAAGAAATGTGTGTGATGAAGCTTTTCAGAAAGGTACATGTGTGATAGCTGTAAGTAAAACAACTACAATTCCTTATATTTATCGTTTTGCAAAGGATATTCAGCAACTATTTCATGAAGAAAAGAAATGGTTTTTCAGGATCCCTATTCCACAAGATACAAATACCATTTTTCATGATAAAGAACTACTAAAATTGCAGCAAGATAAGCCTCATATTCCTCCAAGATATGCTGTAACCTATCTTTACCATTTTTCTAATGAGGTTCCAGTGTTACGATTGGATTTAGATTTTAGATGGTGGAAAGAGAATATTTACTCATCAGATGAAGAAAAACAAAAAGAGAACGAGTTAATATTATTTCAAGAAATTGACTGGTTAGCTCGAGATGCACGATACTATGGATACTTTTTTGATTTGGCATTTGCACACAATTCAACTTTAGTATCATTTCCAGAAAGAGATTTAATCACAAATCAGTTAATAGATTATTTCGCAGAACAAGGCGAAGATGCACAAATGTTTGTGAGCCCACGAAAACGTTTAGGTTTAATGTAGAAATGCAAGAAAAGAAGGTGTAAAAAATGAGATTAGATTTAACAAACCAGATTGGATTTTTAGCAGAAGGAGATGTAACTGCTTTAAGTGTCATCTCTGCAGATATACGATATCAAATAGGAGAGATATTAATTGTTAAGCCCCCTGAAGAACATATAATGTATCTTTTCAGGGTGATGAATTATGAGAATATTTTGCGAAGTGTTCAAGATTTAAGTTCAGTAGCTACAAACTTCCTTAAAAACCGCCAAGCTTACATAGCAAGAGTTGAAACAGAAAAGTATGTTAAACTCCATGGTTTTTTGATGGGATATTGTGAATTGAACGAAAGTGGTGAATGGATATTCAAGAAACCCCGTACTCTTCCTCCTCATTTTTCTGAAGTCTATAGAGGTTCAGACAACCCAGAAACTCTTTCTATCTTACTGGCTAAAGAAATAGGTCGAGATATAGAAATAGGAAAACTTCTGATAGGCACACAAACCATGGACATCCCCATCAAACTCAATAGAGAATCACTTCCTATGCACATTCAAGTAGCTGGAACAACAGGGGCAGGTAAATCATTTTTTATGATGACTTTTATCACATCGGCTTTAAAACATAATCTCAAACAGTATGTTGAAAATGGAGATTTGAATAACAGAGTTTCAATTTTTATGGTCGATGTTCATGACGAATACATGAAAGGTGTGAAACATGACGATAGATTATGGGGTATTTACAACATTGCGAATACAACAGTAACCAATGATTCTGCATATTATGACATTTTATTTGGTGAGAAGTTTTATTTAGTCAGTAATATGAAAGGTGTTCCTTTAGAAATGCATCAATTTGCAAAAACGCCCCGATTTAGGTATGAAGATCTTTCAATAACAGATATCACTTCTGTCATGTCTTTATCTGATAACATGTTGGGTTTCATGAGTTCTATTGCATCACAATATGATGATTGGATTGGAGCAATAGAGGAAACAGACGAAGATGATAAATATCCAAAAGGTACTGTAAACGCTGTACAAAGAAGATTAGCACCTATAACGCGTTCAACTGTATTTGCAGACCATGCGTGTAGTGATTTAGCTGAAATAGTTTACAATCTAGAAAAAGGTCACTTCTACAACTTTAGTAGTGCTCTTCTTTCTTCGTCTCAACAGTTTTTGGTTTTAACTATGCTTGCCAGAACAATCTTTGCGTGTAGACAAGCTCTAATGTCCTCAAATACATGGAGTGATTTTGATAGTCAATTATCTAATAGATTACCAAAAAGAATAGCAAACGAATTATTGGGAAAAGTGCCCAATCCCTATAATTTAAGGGATATCTATACAACCACCACTCAGGGAGGAGAAACTTTGCTTAAACATATCAGTGATCTTCCAGTAATTATGCTTACTATCGAAGAAGCTCCAAGTTTATTAGGCTCACACATGTCAAAAGAGGGAAATGTCTTTATTGATATTTCACGACAAGGTAGAAAATACGGTATAGGATTAATGTTAATTACACAAAATATCTCTGCTATGGAACCTTTAATTCTTGCTAACACCAACACAGAGATTAATATGATGTTAGGAAATGACGCAGAAATAAGAATGGCAATAATGAATGCAAGTAACAATATTGCAGGTTATGAACAAGAGTTTAAAGTTCTTTCTCGAGGAGAAGCTATCGTAACTAACTCCTTAGCGAATGTTCCATTACCTGTTAAAGTGTCAAATGTTCCTTTGTATATTAAGGAAGAGTTGGAATTTTTTGGTAATCCTTACGGAAAACTAAATAAGAAGAAGCCCAAAAAGATGGTAGAAGAAGATGCGTTGCTTTAGGTGATAAAGATTAAGATTATCCATTTCTCTGACACACATATTTCACATAAAAGAACAAAAAACATAAAGGATAGTTGGAAAATACAAGGAAGAACAACATGGATTGAAGATGACCATAATAGAGCGTTTAGTGAGGCTATAGATATCGCTATTGAATCAGATTGTGACTATTTAGTCCATTCAGGAGACCTTTTTGATATACCTGTTAAAAACAATCTCTCAAGCCCATCTGAAGCTACCCGAGCTTTTGTTATTGAAGAATTTCACAGGTTCTTTGAAGGAACTAATAATAGAGCTCCCATAATTATAATAGACGGAAATCATGGGACTTTTTTAACTCGTAATCATAGCACGTTAGAAGTCATAGCAGCAGCCTTTCCTAAAAAAGTCTATCTTGCAACCAATTATGACTTAAAAAAGGCTATAACACAAAAAAAACCTTTGAAAGTAGAATTTGATGAAATAAACTTTTATCTTTTTCCTTATTTTGATTTTTCTTCAAGGAAAGCAGTGAAACAGAGATATGAGGAATGGGTACAAAATTATCAGCAACCTGACGATAGCAAAATGAATGTAGCTATTGCACATGGAATGACAAAAGGAATTGATCTTTCGGAATATTTGTTCCAATTTAATTATGATTATGTAGCTTTAGGACACAATCATCTCCAAGCAAGAGAAGCAGAAAACATGTGGCAAGCAGGTAGCACACAAAGATATACTTTTACTGAAAGGAATTACCTTTTAGGTGTCTTAGAGGTAGAATTGCATAAAAGTGTTAAACCTATAATCAGACCGAGAAACATACGTAGTTTACGGGACATGGCTCAGTATGAGATTGTCTTAAATGAAAAATATTCTCTAATTGATTTAGAAAAAGAGGTAGAGAGGATTTTGTTGAAATACAAGAAACCTTTTGAAGGAGAAACAGCTACAAGACTTAAACTTACTTTTACAGGTCAAGCTTTAGTAAATCAGTGGTGGAGGATGGAAGATTATCTATTAGAGTTTCAAAGTAAAGCTCTTTCTAATGATTATAATTTACTTGAATTTCGCTGGGATCATTCTAATTTATCCAAAATTTCTCCTATGAGTTTACAGAAAGGGGCAAAAATCCATGAATATCTTATCGAGGATCCAATAAAAGATTTTGAAAAATATCTTAGGAATATAGATTTTGGAGAGGAAGAGTCTCTGCAAGAATATTTAGAGCAGGGTGTGAAACTTATAGAAGAAGCTTTTAGTGCGGATGGGGATGGGACACTGAAGGAGGAGTTTGAAGAATGAGAATATTGTGGTTAATGCTTGAAAACTTCAAGTGTTATTCAAGAATTAGAATACCAGAAGAAGGAATTCTTCCAGAAGGGTTAATTTTGGTTGAAGGACATAATTCTGCTGGAAAGTCTACATTATTTGATGCTATTTTTTACGCTTTTTTCTATTCTGGTAAAGATCGTGATATAGGAACTAAAGAAGATTTAATAAGAATGGGGAAAGATGAAGTTAAAGTTGAATTAGCTTTTGAATTAGAAGGTAAATGTTATCTCATTCATAAATCACACAAGAAAACTAAAACGGTGGATTCATTTTTTGTTGAGATTGACCAAGATAAAGCCTTAGAAGGCGAATATAAAAGATTGCAATTATTAGCTGATAGTGCTAATGAAGTTAATGATAAAATTGTACAGCTTCTAGGAATAGATAAAGAGCGTTTAATGAAAACACTTATTGTCAAACAAGGTGAGGTGCAAAATTTAGCCGAAGAAACAGGTGCAAATCTTCGAAATACAATTTATGATTTGTTCCAGTTAGAAGAATACAAGACAAAAGTTAACCAGGCTTCAAAGAAAAAACAAGAAGAAATAAACAATGAAATAGCAAAAAATGCTATTACTAGAACAACAGAAGATATTGAACAGGAGGTCGAACGAGTACAAGAACAAATCCTATCTTTAGAACAAAAACAAACAGAAATAGCACAAAACTTACAAGTAGAACAGAAGAAACTATCATCTTATCCTAAATTGACCGATATTGGGTCGCTTAAAATGTTAGAAAATAGTTTGAATATACAAGTTCAAAATAAGAAAAGACTGGAAGATAACATCAAGAGAGAAGTAGAAAGAATGGGATTAGTCTTTCCATTTACCAATGAACAACAAGAAAACTTGCTTTCAACATTAAAAACACAAAAAAACATTTTAGAAGAGGAAATGGATAAAATTGATAGCTCAATTTCTGATATTGTAAGAGATATTGGGAAAACAGATCATGAACTTGACACTTTTCGGAAAAGGATGAGAGAATTAGAAAAAAGTTCATTAGAAAAAGGAAAGTTTGTTTGTGATATATGTGAGCACGAAATGGAAGAGGGATCTTTTAGATCATTATTAGAACGCACAAAATCTAATGTAGCAATTCTTTCAAATGCCATTCAACGAAAGAAGAATGAAGAAAATGAAAAGAAAAAAGAAAAAACTGAATCAAGGAACAAAATTAATGCTTTACAAAACAAAGAACAAGAAGTAAAAAGAATCTCGCACAACATACAAAACGTTCAAGGATTTGAACATGAGATAGAAAAAATAACCAATCAATTCCATCAAAAACTTGTTGCCTACGGAGTTGAAACACCAGAACAATTAACCCAAAAATATGGAGAAAGTTCATTAGACTCATTGTATAAAGCAATAGAAGGAGTACAAAAATCCGTATTTGGTTTGAGTAAAGATTTGGAGACCTTTAAAAGTTCAATCGAAGATAAAGAAAAACATCTTGAAAAATTAGAACAAATGATAAAAACAAATGAAGTAAAAACGGTTTTAATAGAAAGCTTAAAACAGAAAATAGATGTGCTTAAACACGTAGAAAAATTAGTTGAAGGGTTTATAGCTGAAGATATCATAAGTAATCGACTACTTGCAGGAATAAAGAAAGAAACAAGCAACTATATTTACGCTTTTACTAGGGGGCAATATACAGAAATCTTTTTGGAAGCAACAAAACAAAAAACGCTGAATATGCTAATTAAGGATGAAATAGCGGGAGTTAACAAAAAACAGAGTCAGCTTTCAGGAGGAGATAAAGCTGCTATTGGACTTGGAATGAGAATAGGGATAAGCGAATTATTAAAAAGAGTAAGACCTTTAAAAAACGCAGCATATCAACCCCCCAAACCAGATATACTTATTCTTGATGAACCTTTAGCATCACTTGATTCTGAGAGAAGAGAGAAAGTTCTTGATGGTTTATTGCAAGATAAGAAGTTTTCACAAATTTTTCTTATTACTCATACTGATATTAAAAATAGGATGGCAGCACCAATGATATCTGTGAAAATGCTCAAAACAGGAAGCGAGGCTATCTTTTATCCCCAAGCAACCGAACTTGAACAAGAGTCGAATTGAAATTTAGAGCTAAGTTTTAAATAATCTTTGTATATTATGTTTTTGTAATGATACCCGGAACATTAAGACCTCTTCCTAAGAACCTCAAGGATTTAAAGGATGCTTCTGAACCTGTTAACAAGAGGGTCAAGGATTCTGTACCCACTACAGAGGATATATACAATGATAGAGAAAAATATTCTTACGAAGAAATTTTTTACCATCATAAACAAATGCAAAATCATACTACTAAATTACGACCTCTTGCAGCACAAACAGAAAAAATGGCTTCAAAATATAGAAATGATGAATTGTTAAGAGATTTAACTTTTAAGCTCTATAAAGAAACAACAGAAGCTTTCACACGAGCTTTTAAAGATACGGACAGATTAAACACTCTTTTAATGGCAAGAAAAAAGAAATATGTTGAAGACTTAATTAGAAAATCAAAGAGTGCTATAAGTAGTAAACTAGTGCCAATGAAGGAACTAAGTTTTGACCAAATCGTTTCAAATAGGGAGAGTTACATAAATATTATTGATGATATCACGAGAAACATTGATACAATAAAAAGTGAGTATAACACACTTCTTGAAGGAACAATGGATGTAAAAGATCTTTACAAAAATATAGCAATAAAAATAGATGAAATAGAAGAAGAACTCAAAGAATTTGATGTAATAATCAGTACATGTAAAATGGGTCAACTCTGCGATGATGCTGAACCATTAATCAAAGAAGGGGAAGTTATAACAAAGAGATTTGAAGAAGAACAATCTGTACAATTAATTCAAGATAGTGAAAAATTCATAGAACAATCAGGAAAAGTAGTAAAAGAAATGGCAAAAATAAAAATAGCTCTTCCTAAAGGTAGTAAACAAACCCAATTTTACCAAAACTATGAGAAGCTTTCAGAGAGATATAAAGTAGATAAGACAAATATGGAACATTTAAACCAAGAAATAACAAAGAAACATTACTTGTTATCTCAACATCTCTCTAGAGTTGAAGCTTTACGAGAAAACATGGGAAAAGAGATAACACTAATAGAAAGCGCACAATTATTGTCTATAAGAAGAAAGGGTACATATCATCGTTCCCTTAAAGAAGCAAATTTTAGTCATCTCCGATATAAGAAACATGGAGAAGAGGTATTGGTCATATTTCCAAGCAAAGACGAACTTACAACTGATGTCTATGAACAAATTATGAGAAATGT